>DASSVY010000290.1:0-5097 GCA_035705535.1 Gaiella sp.
GGACACCTGCTCCGAAGATCCGCCTGGAGGCGCCGGTACACTCCGCCGGTGCCCCGGAACCGCACCGCACGCCAGGCGGTGCTGGGCGCGAGCGTCCGGCGCCCTGCAGTTGTCAGGTCTTCCTCACGAACCTCCGCAGCCTTCAGGCGGCGGCTCGTCGTGGGTGGTCTCGTGCTGCTCGCGCTCGTCCTCGTGACGCTCTCGTTCCGGGAGGACCAGAGCGGCCCCGTCTCGAGCGCGCAGAACGCCGCGGCGTCGGCGCTCCGGCCGTTCCAGGTGGCCGCCGACCGGGTCGCAGCGCCGTTCCGCGACGCGTACGGCTGGGCCCAGGGTCTCGTCGACGCACGTTCCGACGCCGATCGGCTCCAGCGCGAGAACGAGACGCTCCGCCAGCAGTACGCGCGCGCCCGGCTCGCCGAGCAGGAGAACGCCCGCCTTCGCTCGCTGCTTCAGTTCAAGTCGGGCCCGCGCTTCCCGGAGGGCTTCGACGGGGTCGCGGCCGAGGTGATCTACCGCCCGACCGGGGCGTACGCGCAGACGATCGTGATCGCCGCCGGGCGCGAGGACGGGATCCGCGTCGACGACCCGGTCGTCACCGCGCAGGGCCTCGTCGGGACGGTCAGCAGGCTCGGCAGCCGCACGGCGCGCGTCACGCTCCTGACCGACGACCAGAGCGCCGTCTCGGCGACGATCCTCGGCTCCCAGGCCGCCGGCATCGTTCGCCGTGGGCAGGGCCCGCGCGCGCCGCTCAGGCTCGTTCGCGTGCCCAAGGAAGCCGTTGTCCAGGTCGGCGACACGGTGATCACCGCGGGCTGGCGCTCGCGGCGCTTCTCGTCGCTCTACCCGCCCGGGATCCTGATCGGGCGCGTGACGAGCGTCGGGCGTGCCGACACCGATCTCTTCACGCAGGTCCAGCTCGAGCCGTTCGCGAACCTGTCGTCGCTCGAGGCCGTGCTCGTCCTCGTCCCGTCCGACCGCGGAACCACGCCGTGAGCGTCGCCCTGCGCGTGGCGCCGTTGATCTTCGTCGCCGCGGTGCTCCAGGTCGGCGCCGTCGCCGGCTCGCGCGTCCTCGGCGCGGAGCCCGATCTGCTCCTCGTCACGGTCGTCGTCGTCGCGCTCGTCGCCGGCTCGATCACCGGAGCGGTCGCGGGCTTCGCCGGCGGCCTGCTCGTCGATGTGATGACCCTCGACACGCTCGGGACGACGTCCATCGTCCTCACCGTCGCCGGCTACTGGGCCGGTCGCTACGGTGAGACTACGGGCCGGGGCCGGCCGTATGCGGCGCCGCTCTCGGCGTTCGCGATCACGCTGCTGGCGACGCCCGCGAACGTCGCGCTCCATTTCCTGCTCGGCCAGCCCGTCTCGGCGCAGGCGGCCTTCGCGACGTTGATCCCGAGCGCGATCGTCAACGGCCTCCTCGCCTTCGGCCTCCATCCGCTGCTCCGCCGCTTCCTCGTGTCACCCGACCGGCTCCGTCCGGGCCCGCGTGAGGTGGGCGTTGTCTGACGCGCCGTACGGCGAGCGCAGGGCGCCCTCGTCGCGGTTCCTCCCGCCCGACCCGGGCGTCGAGGCGCCGTACCGCTTGACTCCCGGGCTCGCGCTGCGGGTCGGGATCCTCGGCGTGCTCGCGCTCGCGGTCTTCGCGGTGCTGTTCTTCCGGCTCTGGTCGCTGCAGGTGCTCTCGGGGCAGACCTACCTCGCGGCCGCGCAGGGGAACCAGCTGCGGACGATCCGGCTCGAGGCGCCGCGCGGCACGATCCTCGACCGCGCGGGCCGTGTGATCGTCGACAACGTCCCGGGCACGGCCGTGAAGCTCTGGGTCGGCGACCTGCCCTCGAAGCGGCGCTACGAGGTGATCCGTCGGCTCGCCTGGGTGCTCAACGTCCAGCCGGTCCGGCTCGCCAAGGAGGTCGACACACGGATCAACGACCCGCTCAATCCCATCACGGTGAAGACGGCGGTGGGCGAGGACCAGATCTCCTACCTCTACGAGCACCAGGCCGACTTCCCGGGCGTCCAGATCCAGCAGACCTACCTGCGGCACTACCCGTACCAGTCCCTCGCGGCGCAGATGCTCGGGTACGTCGGCGAGGTCTCCCAGCAGGAGCTCGATGCGCATCCCAAGCTCTACGAGCCGGGCGACAAGGTCGGAAAGACGGGCGTCGAGTCGAAGTTCGACCAGTACCTTCGCGGGACGGCCGGCGAGGCTCAGGTGCGCGTCGACTCGATGGGTCGGCCGCGCGGCGCGATGGAGCCCAAGGTCGAGCCGCGACCCGGCAGCGCGGTGCGGCTGACGATCGACATCGGGCTGCAACGGGCTGCCGAGCGTGCGCTCCGCCTCGGCATCCAGACGGCGCGCGCGAACGGCTCGTACAACGCCGACGGCGGCGCGCTCGTCGCGCTCGACCCGCAGGACGGCGCGGTGCTCGCGATGGCTTCGACCCCGACGTACAAGCCGTCCGTCTACGTCGGGCGGGTCGACCCGAAGAAGATCAAGCCCCTCGTCGACGCCGACGCAGCACAGAAGGCCAATTTCCCGGGGATCAACCGCGCGACGAGCGGCGTCTACCCGCCGGGCTCGACGTGGAAGCCCGTCACGGCGCTCGCGGCGATGCAAGAGCACCTGCTCCAGCCGTACGGCGCGCTCCAGTGCACGCCGAGCGCGGAGTACGGCCTCGACAAGCAGGTCTTCAAGAACTGGGACCCGTACATCAACCAGGCGATGACGCTGCCCGAAGCGCTCGCGCGCTCGTGCGACACGTACTTCTACCAACTGGGCTACGACTTCTATCTCCAGGGCGACAAGGGCCGCACCCGCATGCAGGAGTGGGCGCGGCGCTTCGGCTTCGGTCTCCCGACGGGCTTCGACCTCGGCGGCGAGCAGACCGGGCTCGTGCCGACGCCCGCCTGGCGGAAGAAGCACTTCACGAGCGACTGGGACCGCGCCTGGAACCCGGGCGACTCGATCCAGCTCGCGATCGGCCAGAAGGACATCGCGGTGACGCCACTCCAGATGGCGCGCTTCTACGCGATGATCGCGAACGGCGGGAAGCTCGTCACGCCGTACGTCGTCGCCCAGGTCGAGACGCCCGCCGCCCGTGGCCAGGCGCCCGTCGTGCTCCGCCGCTACGCGCCGCAGCCACCGGCGTCCGCCGGAGTCGACCCAGCCGCGCTCCAGGTGATCCGCGACGGCCTCTACCAGGCGACCCATGCCTCCTACGGCACGTCGGCAGGCACCTTCGCGAGCTTCCCCGTGCCCATCGCGGGCAAGACGGGCACCGCCGAGAAGGTCGTCCCGCTGCCCGGCTATCCCGCCGACCATCTCGAGGACCAGTCGTGGTGGTGCGGCTACGGCCCGGCCGAGACCGAGGTTCCCCGCATCGTGATCTGCGCCGTGATCGAGAACGGCGGCCACGGCTCGACCGCGGCGGCGCCCGCCGCACTCCGCGTGTTCGAGAAGTTCTTCGGCGTGAAGGGCGGCTACCAGAGCCTGGTGAAGACGGACTGATGGCGAGCCGCGGGTTGATCGTCGACGCCGGACGCGAACGGATCCCGCTGCGGACACGCGACGCGGTCGACCTCGGCGCGCTCGTCCGCCGGCTCGATCTCGTGCTGCTCCTCGCCGCCGGGGCGCTCGTCGGCTACGGGCTCTGGGCGGTCGCCGGGATCACGCGCTTCGACGTTCCGGGCGACACGAGCTACTTCGTCGTACGGCAGGCGATCGCGGCCGCGCTCGGCGCGATCGGCATGGTCGTAGCGATCGCGATCCCGCCGTCGCTCTACCGCCGTCACTGGCGGGTCGTCTACGGCAGCGCGCTCGCGCTGATGGTGATCGTGTACGCGTTCGCCGAGGCGGTGCGCGGCTCGAAGCGCTGGATCGACATCGGCCCGCTCCAGTTCCAGCCGTCCGAGTTCGGGAAGCTGCTGTTCGTCCTCGCGATCGCGGGCTTCCTCGCCGAGCGGCACCGGCAGCTCGGCCTCTTCCGGACCGTGCTGAGCGCGATCGCGCTCGGCATCGCGCCGATGCTGCTCGTCTTCATGCAGCCGGACCTCGGCACCGCGCTCGTCTACATCGCGGCGCTCGCGGCGGTGCTGTTCGTCGCGGGCACGCGCTGGCTGCACCTCGCGCTGCTCGCCGCGCTGGCAGTCGCGCTCGTCGCCGGCGTCGTCTGGGTCGCGCCGTCCGCGGGGATCGAGGTGCTCAAGCCGTACCAGACCGCGCGGCTCACGGGGTTCACGAACCCGGACGCCGACCCGGCCGGCCTCACGTACAACCTCAACCAGTCGATCACCGCGGTGGGCGCGGGCGGGATCGACGGCCGTGGGGTCAGCGAGGCGAGCCAGACGAGGTTCGACTATCTCCCCGAGCACGCGACGGACTTCGTGTTTGCGTCATTCGCCGAGCAGCGCGGCTTCTTCGGCGCCGCAATCCTCCTGCTTCTCTACCTGCTCGTCGTCTGGCGAGGGCTCCGGGTGGTGACGGTCGCGGGCGACCTCTACGGCGCGATGGTCGCGGGAGGGATCGTCTTCGCGTTCCTCTTCCAGATCTTCGTGAACATCGGGATGACGATGGGGATCGCGCCCGTCACGGGCATCCCGTTGCCGTACGTCACCGTCGGCGGGTCGTCGATGGTCGCCAACCTCGTTGCGATCGGCGTGCTGGAGGCGATCCACGCGCGCGGCCGACCGGACGCGTTTCGGTGAGGCTGCTCGGCATCGGCCCGCGCGACGTCGTCGCGCTCGCACGCCATCAGCGCCGCGTGCACGACCTCCGTGGCCCGCTCCTCGTGACGGGGATGCTCGCGGAGCAGCTCGCGAAGGAGCTCGGCGCGGGAGGCGATCCCACGCTCGTCGAGACGAGTGGTGAGCCGGAGGCAGCGGGCGTCTTCGTCCGCGTCGTCGCGGGCGCCGCGACGGCGGAGGACGAGCGGCTGTTCCGGGCGGCGACCCGCGCGGCCGTCCCGATCGTCGCCGTCCAGACAGCGGAGCCCGAGCGGGCCGTCCGGCTGCCGTACGTGCTCGCCGAGGACGTCGTCCAGGTCATGCCCGGCAGCGGCTTCCCCGTCGACGAGATCGCCGAGCGGGTCGCCGCCGC
>DASSVY010000291.1:0-5374 GCA_035705535.1 Gaiella sp.
GACGACGGGCACCGGGCACGCCGCGACCGCACGCACGACCCGCTCGTCGCTGAAGGGGAGCAGGTCCTCGAAGCTGCCGCCGCCGCGCGCGAGGATCACGACGTCGACGCCGTCGCAGGCGGCGAGCCGCCCGAGCGTCGACGTGATCGCGCCGACCGCGAACGGGCCCTGCACGCGCGTCTCGGCGACGACGAGCCGCACGGCCGGGTAACGGGTCGTGATCGCGGCGATCACGTCGCCTCGCGCCGCGGCATCGGCGCCGGTGAGTAGTCCCACGGCGCGCGGGAAGCGCGGCAGCGGCCGCTTGCGGTCCGAGGCGAAGAGCCCTTCCGCCGCGAGCTTCCGCTCGAGCTCTGCGAGCCGAGCCGCGTGGTCGCCCGCGCCGACGCGCTCGATCGTCACGGCGCGGAAGCTCAGGTCACCCCGGGCCTCGTAGAGCTGGAGCCCTCCGTTCGCCTGCACGCGCTCGCCCTCCGTGAGCGGCGGCTCGATCCGGTCGAAGCGGCCGCGCTGCATCGTCGCGGAGAGGCATGCGCCCGTCCGCGCGTCCTTCAGCGTGAGGAACACCGTCGCCCAGGCGGGATTCCGCCGGAGCTCCGCGACCTCGCCCTCGACCCACACGTCCCGTACCCGCCCGACGTACCCGGCGAGACGACGGTTGAAGGCGGAGACGGAGTAGACCTTGCGCTCGGCTGCGCCCTCGTGCTCCACTCCGGGAGCCTATTGCGCGCTGATCGCTAGAGCAGGATCTCGGCGGCGGTCACCGGCGTGCAGCCCTGCGAGACGAGCTCGACGGCGGTATGGAGGTCGGCGCCACTCACCGCGAGCCGCTCCGCGAGCGGTAGTGGGAACCCCGCCTCGATCAGCACGTGCAGGCGCCAACTCTCGACCTTGGACTGCTCGTCCTCGCGCCACACGGGTGTCTCGATCGTCTCGGCCACAGTTTGCCCCGGTTGTTCGTTCTGGCTCTGACGATCCCTCCCCTCGAAAGTTGGGCACCGCACAAAGTCCTAACGACTGTCGAGTCGCTGGGCGAGCTCGTTGCGAGCGAACAGCTCGACCGCGCGGTCGAGCTCGCGCTGGAGGCGCGTCGCCGCCTCCTCGCGGGCCTCGCGGAGGCGCTCGTCGAGGGCCATCATCGCGAGCTGCGCGTGCCGCTCGACCTCGCGCTCGGTCACCCGGGCGAGCCGCTCGGTCTGGCGGCGCTCCCATTCGACGAGCACCACGTCGAGCCGGGCACGCACGTCCGACTCGCCCTGCTCGATCGACTCGGCGATCGCCGTCTCCCGGGCCCGCAGACGCTCGGTCGTCTCCTCGATCGCGCGGCGGCGCTCGAAGGTTTGCGCTTCGAGCTCGTCGAGCGCCTCGCTCACGGCCTGTCCGGCCGCCCGCTCGAGCTCCTCGCGCAGCCGGAGCACCGTCTTCCGCTGCGCGTCCGCCGTCGAGCCCAGCTCGCCGGCCTCGCGCTCGAGCCGGGCCTCCACGTCGGAGATCGCCTGCCGGTTCTGCTGCTCGAGCCGCGCGAGCTGCGCTTCGAGGTGCCGCTGCGCGCGCTCGAGGTCCTCCGAGAAGCCGCGCAGTCGCTCCTCGAGGCGGCGCTCGCCGCGCGTGAGCTCGTCCGCGAGCCGCTCGCTCGAGTGGCGTACGCGCTCCTCGAACTCGACGCGGCGTCCCTCCGCGAGCCGGCGCTCCTCGGCGCCGAGTAGCGCCGCGGTGTCGGCGCGCTCCCTGGCGAGCACGCGGCGCACCTCCTCCGCGTGCATCGCGGTCTCGGCCGCGACTGCCACGCGGACGGCGGTACGCGCCTCGGTGACGAGCGCCTCGGTCGCCGTCGCCGACGCACGGGCACGTCGCAGCGCAACCCACAGGAGCGCCACGAGGACCAGCGCGCCGGCGAGGCACCCGGCGAGGATCCATGCGGCCATCGGTGCAGGGTACTCAGACCCGGAGCGCGAGGAGCCCGGCCGCAAGGACGACGGTCGCGGCGGCCAGGAGTCGAAGCGCGGCCTCGGGCGTCTCGAGCAACGCCTCCCGCGTGAGCGGCTCGACGGTCCCGTCCTCGAGGACGAGCCGCCCGTCGACGTCAGCCGTCCGGCGCCGTAGACGACGCGCCTGATGGGAGAGCCTGCGCTGCGCGAGCGACAGCAGCGTCGCCCATGCGGCGGCAAGGGCGGTCTCCAGCCTGAACGCACCCGTCTGGGCCACGTAGGCGGTGACCAGGGGGAAAGCCCCCCAGGCGAGCCCGAACCCGAGATCGGTGTGGATCCGGCCGCCGAGCAGCTCGAGGTTGTAGACGGGCACGAGCGCTGCGCCGATCACGACGAGCGGGACGATCCAGAGCGTCTCCGCGACCGCGACGGCGAGACCGAGGGCCGCCGCCGCCGCGACCGAGACGACCGCGAGGCCGATCAACACGCGGGACGAGATGCCTGTCCCGAGCGGGCGCCCGTTCAGCTCGTCGAGCGCGTGCGCGCCCACCCCCATCGCGAGCCCGAACGCGAGCACCGTGAGCCCGAGCACCCACCAGTCGACGACGGCCGCCAGGCAGGCGCCGACGACGACGTACGAGAGATGCCACGCCGTGTACGGCGGATGGAGGAGGGTCACGTAGTCCCGCGCCCCGCCGGCGCCGAGGGCATAGAACGCGGGCGCCGGACGGCTCACTCGCGTCGTCCCCAGACGACGAGGCCCGCGCCGAAGCTCATCCGTCGTCCCGCGACCCCGCCGAGCCCCGCCCGTCGCCAGAGCGCGAGCAGCGCCGTCGTGGGGAACCGCTCGTGGAAGTCGCGGATCGACGGGCCGAGGAAGCGCCCGACCTCGTGCCAGCCCGGCGAGACGAGGCGTCCTCCGAGCGGCAGCCCGACCCCGACCCAGAGGTCCCACGGCGGCCGCCATATCCCGCGCGGCAACCCGAACTCGACCATTGCGACCGTGCCGCCGGGACGGACGACGCGGGGGAGCTCGGCGAGGGTCGCGCCCGGGTCGTCGACGTAACGCAGGAGGTACGTGAACGTCAGGTGGTCGAACGACGCGTCGGGGAACGGCAGCGCGTCGGCAGACGCCTCGACGAGCCCGACCCGGTCGCCGAACCGGGCGCGCGCATGCGCGAGCATCCCGGGGCTCTGGTCGAGGCCCGTCACGCGAAAGCCACGTGCGAGGAGGGCCTCGGCGACGAGACCGGTTCCCGTGGCGACGTCGAGCACCTGTCCACCGTCGCGCGGCAGGCGGTCGACCATGAAGCGGCGCCAGCGCGGGTCCTGGCCGAAGGAGAGGAGCGCACCCATCCGGTCGTACCGCAGTCCGAGCGGGGCGAACAGCTCCTGCGCGTGCCGTGCGCGCGTGGACTCGGCAGGCATCGTCCTATCCTGGCACGGTGGCCCTGGCGGACGAGCTCGAGCGGACCGCGGCGGCTGCTGCGCCCCTGGCCGACGGTCGCCGGGTGGCGGCGGTGCTTCCCGCCGAGCCCGCAGCAGGTGCACGCCTGTACGTCTGCGCCTTCGAGGACGCCGATGGCGCCAAGGCATGGCTGGTGCTCGACGAGGACGGGCACGCGATGCACGACCGGCGCGACGTTCGCGACGCGGTCTCGATCGCCGTCCTCTGCGAGGTGGCCGAGGAGGCGGCGTTCCCGGGCGACCTCGACGAGCTCCGAGGCCAGCTCGTCGCCCTCCGCCTGACCGAGGCCCCCGAGGGGATCGGGGAGGCCGAGGACGCCGCCCTTGCGCTGCAGCACGTGATCGGCTCGCCGCCGCACGTCGCGACGCCCGCGCGGCTCGAGGCGATCGGCGAGGCGGCCCGGCGCCTCGAGCGGGCGCTCGACCCGACGGCGCCCTCGCTCTTCACGGCTGCGATGCGGAGCGCCGTCGAGGTTGCGGACGCGTTGTGGCGCGACGTCGAGACCGCCTACCTGGCCCCCCTCGAGTAGCCTGGAGGCGTGGAAGGCGGAGGCTTTCTCCCGTTCGGCGGCGATCCCGAGGAGATCCTGCGGGGCCTGCGCGAGTTCGCCGAGCAGCAGGCGGAGGGCGTCAAGGACGCGCAGCGCGAGCAGTTCGCGACGTTGACGCTCAATACCGCGGTCGAGCTGACCCAGGCGGCCCTGGCACAGGTCAACGCGGCGGGGTCGGCCGACGAGCAGGCGATGCAGCTCAGGGACGCGATGCGTGTCCTCTTCCCCGAGGCGGTCGCCCTCGTCTCGGCGGCGCGTCAGGGGTTCATGCGGGAGCCGTAAGTCCGGGCTACGGCTCGGTGTGGACGACGACGTCCGCGACGTCGGGCAGCGCCTCACGGATCCGCTCCTCGACGACGCTCGCCTCGTCGTGCGCCGCGGCGAGTGAGGTGTCGCCGGCTAGGCCGAGCGTCACGAGGACGACGAGACCGTCGTCGGTGTCGAGCGTGCGCACGGTGCGCGGCGCACCTCCGGTGACCCCCGCGACGACCTGACGGATCTCCGAGGGCTCATGCCCGAGCGCGCGGCCGGGCGTGGGTCCGGTCAGCGGCTCCAGGTGGGTCTGGACGTCGCACACCTCGGGCGCAGCCCACCGGATCTGCTGCTCGACCTCCTCGGCGAGCGCGTGCGCCGCCGCGAGGTCGAGCTCCCCCGGCAGCTTGAGATGGAGCGACACCTCGATTCCCCCGGGCGTGTCGATCAGGGTCACGTTGTGGAGCTCGCGGACGTGCGAGACGGTCATCCCGGCGGCCCGGACGCGCTCGAGGAGCTCCGCCTCGTCACCCGCCGGCTCGACGTGGACGACGACGTCGCTTTCGGGCAGCGCCCGGTGGACGGCCTCCTCGACCCGGTCGGCGGCCGCGTGGCCCTGGCCGACCGCCGCGTCGGGCGACACGCCGATCACGACGTCCGCGAACGTCCTCCCCGCGGCCTGGCGGAGGCGGAGCCGGCGCACCTCGACCGGCGGATCGAGCCGCGCGATCGCGTTCCTGGCGGCCTCCACGGCATCCGCGGGGGCGCGGTCCATCAGCACGTCGATGTTCCGCCGGGCCAGCCGGGACGCCGCGAAGATCACGAGCACGGCGACGAACAGTGCGGCGATCGAGTCCCCTTCCGGGAAGCCGGCTCGCGCGGCGACGAGCCCGCAGAGCACCGCGATCGTCGACACGAGGTCCGAGCCGAAGTGAATCGCGTTCGAGAGGAGGGCCGCGCTCCCGTGTCGCTGCGCGGTGCGGTACGAGACGACCGTTCGTGAGAGATCGATCGCCGCGACGACGCCGAGCGCTGCAAACGCCCACCAGGCCGGCTCGACGTCGAGGTCGATCCACCCCACGAGCCGCGCGACTGCGAGCGCGCCAATGCCGACCGAGACGAGTGCGAGAAACGCAGCCTCGGCGAGTGCCGCGAGGTGCTCCGCCTTCCCGTGGC
>DASSVY010000292.1:0-17682 GCA_035705535.1 Gaiella sp.
CCACCGACGCGGCGCCGCGTCTCGTCGCGACGAGCATGGGGCGTTCGATCCCGGCCTCGGCACAGACGTCCGGGAGCTCTGCGAGCGCGCCCGCCCCGTACCGCATGATCCTGAGCGGGCGTTCGCTGCTCACGCCGGCCGTGCAGGCTCGGTCGTGCGGACGGCCGCGAGCACGGCCGCGCGTCCCTGGGCGAACTCGACGAACGCGTCCGCGATCCGGCTCGTGACGCGTCCGGTGCCGCGCGCGAGCGAGATCTCGCGCCGGCCGTTCATACCCGCGACGCGTGCCTCGGCGAGCGCCCCCGCGGCGATGTCGGCCTCGACGGCTGCGCGCGAGATGAACGTGACCCCGTAACCGGCGAGCACCGCGCTCCGCACGGACTCCTGGAGCCCGAGCTCGAGGCGGACGTCGAGATCGCGCAGCCGCACGCCGAGGCGCCGGAGCTCGTCCTCGACGATGCGGCGGACGCCGGCGCCCTCCTGCATGACGACGAGGGTCTCCGAGGCGAGTTCGTCCACGTCCACGTCGCGGCCGGCGAAGCGGTGCCCTCGCGGGCACACGAGCACGACCTCGTCGTAGGTGAAAGGTTCGTAGCGAACGCCGCGGTGCCGTGGCGCGGCGCCGACGATGCCGAGCTCGAGTCGCCGCTCCGCGACGAGCTCGACCACGGTCCGGGTGTCGTGCACCTCGAGGGCGACGCGGACCCCGGGATGCGCCTCCTGGAACTCGCAGAGGAGCTCCGGAACGACGATCGCAGCTGGTCCGGTCGAGGCGCCGATCGCCAGCCCCCCGGCGAGCTCGCCCTCCGCCTCGGCGGCGAGCTCGTCGAGCACCTGCGCCTCGAGGGTGAGGAGCCGCTGTGCTCCCCGGTACAGCCGGCGCCCCGCTTCGGTCGGCTCGACCCGTCTGCCCGAGCGGTCGAGCAGCTGCGTCCCGAGTCGCTTCTCGAGCGCCCGCACCTGGAGCGAGACCGCCGGCTGCGTGACGCCGAGCTGCTCGGCGGCCTGGGAGAACGACCGCCGCTCGACCACCGCGCAGAACGCCGCCAGCTGCCTCGTGTCCATAAGGAAACCTTATCCGAGGGTGTGGCTTCCCCGCAGTCGTCGTACTCGGCGAGGATACGCGCGTGCTGCGCGTCTGGATCGACGTCACGAACTCCCCGCAGGTCGTGTTCTTCCGCCCCCTCGTGGCGCTGCTCCGTAGCCGCGGGAACGAGGTGACGATCAGCGCCCGCGACTTCGCCCAGACGCTCGAGCTGCTCGACGATGCAGCGCTCGAGCACACGGTCGTCGGTCCGCCCCACGCCGGCGCGTCGCGGGTCTCGAAAATCCGGGCGATGGGCGGGCGGCTGCGCGCGCTGCGTCGGTTCGCCCGCCCGAAGCGGTTCGACATCGCGCTCTCCCACGCCTCGCACGAGCTGCCGCTGGCGGCCCGCTCGCTCGGCATTCGCTCCGCCTATGCCTTCGACTACGAGTTCGCGCTCCAGCAGCACGGGCTCGGCTGCCGGGCGGCGACCCGTGTCGTCGTCCCCGAGGCGATCCCACAGGACAGGCTCGACCGGCTGGGCGCGCGGTCGCGCAAGGTCCGCCGCTACTCGGGCCTCAAGGAGGAGTACTACCTCCACGGCTTCGTGCCCGACGAACGAGTGCTGGACCGGCTCGCCCTCGACCGCTCGCGCATCCTCGCGGTCGTACGGACGCCCCCCGAGGTCTCGCTGTACCACCTCCACGGGAGCCCGCTCTTTGGCGACGTGCTCGCGCGCCTCGGCAGGGATCCGGGCATCCAGGCGCTCGTCCTGCCGCGGACTCCGGCCCAACGTGCTGCGCTGCGAGAGCTCGCCCTGCCGTCACTCGTCGTCCCGGACCGCGCGGTCGACGCGCTCAGCCTCGTCGCGCTCGCCGACCTCGTCGTGTCGGCAGGCGGCACGATGAACCGCGAGGCGGTCGCGCTCGGGACGCCGGTCTATACGACGTTCTCCGGCCGGCTCGGCGCGGTCGACGAGCAGCTGATCGACGAGGGGCTGTTGCGCCCGCTGGTCTCCGCCGACGAGCTCGTGCTCGACCGGAAGCCGGCCGCATCGGCGCGTGGCGCCGACCGCGACCCCGCGCTCCTGCTCGACCTCATGCTGTCCGCGCTGGCGTGACGCCGAACGCGGCGATCTCGTCGAGCCGCGTGACGAATCCGGGTCCGCCGCCGAACAGGCAATGGTCGACGTTGACGACGCGGCCGTCGTCCGAGACGAGCGGCTCTGTGACGGCCCGTGGATCTCGCCCGAGCACCGACGCGATCGGCGTGTGCCCGTGCACGATCCGTGACCCGCCGAAGCGGCCGAGGAGCGTGTCGACGACGGCCGCGTCCGACAGCCGGAGCCGGTCGCAGAGGATCTCGAGCAGCTCGTCGAGGGCGCCCGGCACGCTGGAGGTGAGCGCCGCAGCGATCGCCATGTTGACGCCGTCGACCGTACCCCCGAAGCTCAGATAGGCATCGGTGTCGGCGTGGAGGAGCAGCCAGTCCCCTTCCCGTGCGATCGCGGGCCGAGAGGAGAGCCAGGCCACATGCTCGGGCATGAGCGCATGCAGATCGTGCAGCACGCCGCCGTTCGCGAGCCACACGTCGGTGAACGTCGTTCCCGGAAACCCCGTGTCGTCGTCGCCGACGGCGTGGACGGAGAGCAAGAACGCCTCGTGGTTGCCGAGGAGGCAGCGCACACGGCCGCCGCTCGCGGCCTCGAGTCGGCGCACGAGGTCGATCGTGCCGATCCCGTCAGGCCCGCGATCGACGAGGTCGCCCACGAGCCAGAGCACGGCGTCCTCCCCGGTCCAGCGCTCGCGCTCGTCGACGAGTCCCGCCTCGCGAAGCAGCCGAGCGAGGACGTCGCGATGACCGTGGACGTCGCCCACGACGAACAACGGCTGCATCGCCGCGCTACCCGACGCGCTCGGACTCGGCCGCCGCGGGCTGGCCGGAGCCGACGAGCCGGTTGAGCGACCCGACGAGCTCGAGGGTCTCGCCGTCCCCGACGAGCCGCTCCAGGCGGGCGAGCTCGCCCTCGAGCCACTGCGCGTCGACGGGTGGCTGCGTGATCAGGTCGATCTTGGGGTACTGGCTCGCGGAGACGACCTCGCCGTCCCCGACGAGCTCCTCGTGGAGCTTCTCACCCGGCGCCGGCCCCACAAACTCGATCGCGATGTCGGTGCCCGGCTCCTTGCCCGAGAGCCGGATCATCCGCTCCGCGAGGTCGACGATCCGCACGGGCTCGCCCATGTCCAGGACGTAGACCTGGCCACGGCCGGCGATCGCCCCCGCCTGCACGATCAGCTGTACGGCCTCGGGGATCGTCATGAAGAAGCGCGTCATCTCCGGATGCGTGACCGTGACCGGCCCGCCACGCGCGATCTGGCGGCGGAAGATCGGGATCACCGAGCCGGACGAGCCGAGGACGTTGCCGAACCGCACCGCGACGAAGCGCGTCTCGACGCCCTCCCGGCTCCCCCATGCCTCGACGATCCACTCCGCGAGGGCCTTCGACTGCCCCATCACGGTCTTGGGATTCGCGGCCTTGTCCGTGGAGACGAGCACGAACCGCTTCGCGCCGTAGTCGACCGCGACGTCGGCAAGGACGCGTGTCGCGAGCGTGTTGTTGCGGACGGCCTCGAGCGGATTGGCCTCCATCATCGCGACGTGCTTGTACGCGGCCGCGTGGAAGACGACGCCCGGGCGGTACTTGTCGAAGACCTGGCGGAGCTTCGCCTGGTCCTTCACGTCTCCGACCACCGCTGCGGCGGCGCGGAAGCCGCGGTCGCGCACGAGCTCGCGCTCGATCTCGAACAACGCCGGCTCGGCGTTGTCGAGGAGCACGAGCTTCGCCGGCGCGATTCGCGCGATCTGGCGGCAGAGCTCCGAGCCGATCGAGCCACCCGCACCCGTGACGAGCACCACCTCGCCCGTCAGGTAACCCGAGACCGATGCGAAGTCGATCTCGACGGGCTCGCGGCCGAGGACGTCCTCGACCTCGACCGGGCGCAGCTGACGCGCGAGGTCGGCGTCGCCGGAGACGAGCTCGGCGATCCCCGGGAGCGTCTTGACCTGCACGCCGGCCTTTCGCGTCGTCTCGACGATCCGGGCGCGAAGCTCGCCCGACGCGCTCGGGATCGCGATCAGGACCTCGTCCGGGCGGCGCTCGCGGATGATCCGGTCGAGGTCGTCGACCGTGCCGAGCACTCGGACGCCGTGGAGGCGAAGGTTGCGCTTGCGACCGTCGTCGTCGACGAGCCCGATCGGCGAGTAGCCGAGGGCGGGGTTGCGCTGCATCTCCTTGACGACGAGCTGGCCGGCATCGCCTGCGCCGACGATGATCACGTCCTTGCCGCGCGCGACGATCCGCCCCGGCAGGGGCCGCTCGATCAGCGTCCGGGCGAGGAGCCTCGTCCCGGCGACGAACGCGAGACAGAGGAGCAGGTCGACGAACCACACACCGCGCGGCACCGCGACGCGGTGGATGTTGAAGAGCGTGAAGACGAGGAACACCGCGATCGACCCGAGCACGACTCCGCGGAGCACGGCCCACATGTCGCGCGTCGAGACGTAGCGCCACCAACGGTTGTAGAAGCCCGACAGCGCGAAGACCGGGAGCTTGACCGCGACGACGAGGAGGACGATCGACCAGTCGAGATACCGGTCGTAGTAGACGGGGCGACCCTGGTCGAAGCGGAGGCTCCAGGCGAGCCACCAGGCGGCCGCGACGATGGCCCCGTCGACCGCGACCTGCCAGATCGAGTGGCGGTTGACCGGGCTGCGCACGGCTAGGCCCGGACGGCGACGCCGACGGCGGCCCGCACCGCGGCGACGACCTCTGCCTGCCGGTCGGCGTCGATGCCGCCCCACATCGGTAGGGCGAGGTTCTCGGCGGCGGCGCGCTCCGTCTCCGGCAACGAGCCCGCCTCGTAGCCGAGGTTCGCCATCGCCGGCTGGAGATGCAGCGGGGTGACGTAGTACGCGGCGCACGCGATCTCGCGCTCCCGCAGCGCGTCGGTGATCCTGTCCCGCTCGTCCGTCCGCACGACGTACATGTGGTAGACGTGGCCGGGCTCGTCGGCGGGAAGGTCGACGGCTTCGCCGAGGCCGAGCTCCGCATACCGCGCCGCCGCCTCGCGCCGCGCCGCGTTCCAGCCTGCGAGGTGCGGCAGGAAGACCCGCAGCATCGCCGCCTGGACGGCGTCGAGACGCGAGTTCGCGCCGACCAGCTCGAACGTCTGCTTGTCCCGGGAGCCGTGGAACCGGAGCATGCGGATGGTCTCCGCGACGTCGTCGTCCATGCACGCGATCAGCCCGCCGTCGCCGAGCGCGAAGAGGTTCTTCGTCGGGAAGAAGCTGAACGTCGAGCAGACGCCGGTCGTCGCGACGCCCTCGGCGCCGAACGCCTGCGCAGCGTCCTCGAGCAGCGGCACGCCGAGCGCCGCGAGCGCGGCGAGCGACGCCGGACGACCGAAGAGGTGCACCGGGACGATCGCCTTCGTCCTCTCGGTGATCCGCCCCTCGACGTCAGCGGGTTCGAGGTTCAGGGTGACGGGGTCGATGTCGGCGAACACCGGCGTCGCGCCGACCCGGGCGATCGCCTCCGCGGTCGCGTAGAACGTGAACGCAGGGCAGATCACCTCGTCGCCGCGGCCGACGCCCATCGCCTCGAGCGCGAGCACGAGCGCGTCGGTTCCGTTCGCGACCCCGATTGCGTGCGGGACGCCGAGCGCGGCCGCGGCCTCGCGCTCGAAGGCCTCGACCTCGGGACCGAAGATGAACCGGCCCGACTCGAGCACGTCGGCAAAACGCCGCTGGAGCTCAGGGATGTGCGGCGCGTACTGCGCCTTGACGTCGACCAGCGGGATCACGACGACGAGTGTACCCGCCTCTACGCAGGGAAATCCTGACGTGCGGCCTCGTCGGCCGGGCGGCGGCGGCGGCGGATCCAGCGCCACCCCAGGCCTGCGAGTACCACGACGACCGCGCCCACGATCACGTACTCGACGTAGTGGAAGCCGTTGTCGATGCTCTCCCAGTTGGCCCCCGCGGCCCAGCCCGCGGCCGCGAAGGCGAAGCACCAGATCGCCGAGCCGAGCAGCGTCAGCCAGACGTACGGCCCGAAGCGCGCGCGGAACACGCCGGCGGGAATCGAGATGAACGAGCGCATCACCGGCGTGATGCGGCCGAGGAAGACGGCCCACCCCTCCCACCGGTCGAACCAGCGCTCGGCACGGCCGAGGTTCTCCGCGTTCAGGTGGAGCCAGCGACCGTGTCGCTCCAGCCACGGCCGTCCGAGATAGTCACCTACGCCCCAGCCTGCGATCGAGCCGAGGAGGTAGCCGAGCGTCCCCGCCGTCGCCATCGCGACGTATGCGGGAAACCCGCTCTGGAACTCGTGACCGAACAGGCTCACCGACTGGCCGGCGATCGCGCCCGAGGCGATCGCCCCGGCGTAGACCATCACGAGCTCGCTGGCCGCCGGGAAGACCGCGTCGATCATCATCAGGATGAAGACCGCGTACAGGCCGTGGTTGCCCACGACCTCGGTGATGCGATCGGTGATCTCGCTGAGGGCGGCGAGGGGCATCGCCGCGGAAGGCTACCCGCCCGACCCGGCGGCTTTTCGGACCGACACGGTCGTTCGGAGCTCAGAGCGACCGACGGTGCTGATCGCGATGACGCGAACGGTCAGCGTCCCGGACACGCGATTGCCGTTCTTCGCGAGCCCGTCCCACTCGACGTCGTGGTCGCCCTCGGCGAGCGTCGAGTTCGGCGCAAGCCCGCCCCGCACGACCCGACCGGCCTCGTCGAGGATCGCGACGCCGACACGGGCGGCACGGGCCAGCCTGAACGAGATCTGCATCGACCGGCCGCCGGGTGGGACCGCCCAGCGCTTGGGAGCCCGGAGGAAGCCCAGGGTGTCGTCGACCGTGAACGTCCGTGTGATCGTCGACTGGCGACCGAGGTCGTCGGTGGCGGTGACCTGCAGCGCCCACTCGCCGACCGCGGGCGCGGCGCCGGCGCCAGCGGCGGCGCCGGGGCCGGGGAACGGGACGGGGTAGGAGCCCGGCTGCTTCTGGGCGGGCGGGGACGCGGTGGTCGCGCTCCCCGGGCCGTTCAGAGTCGCGCTCACGGTGGAGGGGCGATAGATGCGGTAGCGCAACGCAGGCGTGTCGTCGACGCCGTCGCCGTTGGGCGAGACGAGCGGAGGCGGCTCGGAGGCGAAGACGCCCTGATACTCGAACATGAGCGCGTTCGAGATGCGCCGCTCCTGCCCGTCCGACGGCCGGTTGAGCAGCGCCCCGTCGAAGGCCATCGTCGTGGAGCCACCGCTGTCGAGGGCCATCCCGGTGACCGCCCCCAGCCGGACGAGCGCCTGCGCGAGCTCGAAGTTGGTGAGGCCGACGCTGTACCCCGGCTGACGTCCGTCGACCGCGACGAGGACGACCCGGCCGTCCGAGGACTGACCGACGGCGCTCCTCGGAGCGCGCTGCCCGAGCTGGTTCGTCGTGAACGCCTCGCCCGCACGGAACACCGGCGCGCCGTTCCGCACGATCTGCGGGCCGCCGCCGACGGCCGCGACGATCCCGGGCCAGTCCGGCTTGAACGAGAGGCCGACCGTGATCGACGAGCCCACCGAGGCCTCCTGCCGGAGGATCGAGGCGGCCGCGTTGCGCGCGAGCAGCACGGCCCCGCCCGACGGGATCGGGACCGGGCTCGAGCCCGAGCGCACCTCGACGACCGGTGCCGACAGGCCGACCGAGGGAATCGCGTCGGGGAACGGGAAGAGGATCACGGCCACGCTGCCTGCGATCGGCGGCGTGGCCGGGCCGTACGCGTCCGTGAAGAGCCCGACGCGGCCGGTCTTCGGCGCGGCGTTCAGCGCGGAGAGGACGTGCGGGCCGGCGCCGGCGTCCCAGCTGCCTCCGAACCCGACGCGCCGGATGTCGAGGGTTCCGTCCGTCGTGACCCCGGCGCTCGCACGGCTGCCGTTCGGTGGGGCCAGGAGCTGGCCTTCCTGCATCACCAGGCCCGAGGGCCGCCCGCTCGCGAGCGCGAAGAAGTCGCCGTTGACGCCGGCCATGGCGGCGGTCGAGGCGAGCCGCCGCTGCATGCCCGTCAGCGTCTCCCGGCCGACGATCGTGCCGTTCGAGACCACCGGCTCGAGCGTCGTCAGCCCGCCCGGCCGCGGACCGCGGAGCACGTTGATCGCGACCGGACCGTGCGGCGTGAACTGCACGTCGTTCTCGAACGTGACCCCGGGCCAGAGCTCGCGCGGCGCGGCGTGGCCGACCGGGGCGAGGAGCGCGACGGCGGCGAGCGAGACGAGGAATGTGACGGCGAGGCGGCGCATCGACCCCGGTCGAGGGTAGTGGAGCACGCGGCGTGTGCTCCAGATGCTCACGGATTCCGTACACGGGACGCGGGCCGGCCCCACACCGCCGCCCCAGACGCAAAGGGTGCGACACTCCTGCGATGCCGGCACGCCTCGGAGCGATTCTCGGACTCGCTACACCGGTGACCTTCGTCGCCGGCATCGTCCTCGGCGATCTCGCCCAACCCGGCGCCTTCAGTCCGGCGAATGACGACATCAGCGACCTCGGCGCACTCACGGCCTCGAGCCCGTGGCTCTACAACCAGGTCGCGGCGAACCTCACCGGCCTCCTTGTGCTCGGCCTCGCGCTCGGGCTGTGGGGCGCGCTCGGGAATGGGCTGCTCTCGCGGCTGGGCGTCCTCGGCCTCGCCGTCGTGGGGATCGGCATGTTCCTCGACGGCCTCTTCCGGCTGGATTGCCAGGGCATCGATCTCCGCTGCGACAACACGTCGTGGCACTCATCGATACACCGGATCGAGTCGGGGTTCACGGCCGCGGCGCTCCTCCTCACGCCGCTCGTGCTCGCGTTCGCGTTCAGGCGCCTTCCCGAGTGGCGCGCCATCTGGCTCCCGACGCTCCTCGCGACACCCGTCGTCATCGTCCTGAGCATCCCCTTCAGCGCACTTGGGGATGGCGCGTCCGGCCGCGCGGGAAGCATCATGTGGTTCCTCTGGGTCGCCTTCGTCGCCTTCCACCTGCTCGAGCTCTCGAGCAAGGGGCGGCGTGGCGTGGCTCCACAGGCGAGCTAGAAGGCGCGGACCTCGCGGTACAGCGTGTCGCGCTGGACGGGCGTCTTGCCGAGGGAGCGGATCAGGTGCACGAGCTCGTCGATGGACGTCCGGTGCGTCGTGCCCGCGGCGGAGACGACGTTCTCCTCCATCATCACGGAGCCCATGTCGTCCGCGCCGAAGCCGAGCGCAACCTGGCCGATCTTCATTCCCTGCGTCACCCACGACGACTGGATGTGCGGCACGTTGTCGAGGTAGATCCGCGACACCGCCTGCGTGAGCAGGTAGTCGAAGCTCGTCGGCATCGTCTCGGGCGGGACGAGCGCGCCGAGGCGGTTGCCGTCGTCCTGGAACGTCCACGAGATGAAGGCGCGGAACCCGCCCGTCTGGTCCTGCAGGTCGCGGACCCGCCCCATGTGCTCGACACGCTCGCCGATCGTCTCGACGTGGCCGTACATCATCGTCGCGGTCGTGGACATGCCGAGCCGGTGCGCGTCGCGCATCACGCCGAGCCATTCGTCCGACGTCGTCTTCTTCGGCGCGATGATCGTGCGCACGCGGTCGACGAGGATCTCACCGCCGCCGCCGGGGAGCGAGTCGAGCCCGGCGTCGCGGAGCCGCGTGAGCGTCTGCGGGATCGTCAGCTTCGAGCGCCGTGCGATGTGCTGCACCTCGGGCGGCGAGAGGGCGTGGAGGTGGATCGGGTAGCGGGCCTTGATCGACGAGAAGAGATCGACGTAGTAGTCGATCGCCAGGTCGGGATGGTGGCCGCCCTGCATCAGGAGGCCTGTGCCGCCGATCGCGAGCGTCTCCTCGATCTTCTTGAAGATGACGGGCTTCGGGAGGACGTACGCCTCGCGCGTGTCGCCGGGCGAGCGGTAGAACGCGCAGAAGTCGCAGTCGGTGACGCAGACGTTCGTGTAGTTGAGGTTCCGGTCGACGATGAACGTGACCCGCGACGGGTCTTGCTTGCGGTTCCGGATTTCGTTCGCGACCCGGCCGACCGCGACGAGGTCGCGGGACTCGAGCAGCGCGAGCGCCCCCTCGTCGTTCAGCCGCTCGCCGTCGAGGACGCGCTCGAGGATCTCGGCCACGGGGGGCGAGGCCGCGAGGGTCGTCATGCGACCGGGACCTCGTCCTGGATGAACCGGAGCTCGGGCACCTGCTGCAGCTCGCCGACGTCCCGTGCCATCTCGAGGAACGTGTAGAGGCCGGCGCGCTCGCGTGGCCCGAAGCTGTAGCGGAGCTTCTCGAAGTAGCGGGCGAGGAACCCCGCGGGGTAGCCGTAGCGGGCGCTCGCCTCGTGCGCGAGGCGCTCGGGCTCCGAGCGCGCCAGGCGGACCGACGCGACGAGCGCCTCTTGGAGCTCACCGAGGCCCTCGACCACCGGCTCCGGCGCCGCCCACACGGCGAACACCATCGGCAGGCCCGTCCGCTCGAGCCAGAGGCGACCCAGGTCGTGGTGCGGCGTCGGGTCCTCGAACGCGCTCTGGAGAGCCGCGTCGCCGATCAGCAGCTTCGCGTCGGCGTCGGGCCACGCCTCGAGCGGAAGCAGTTCCGCGCGGGGGATCAGCACCTTCGTCAGGACGACCGACGTGGCGCTCTCCGGCGTCACGGCGACGGAGCGGACACGTCCGAGCGGGAGCCGCGTGACGAGCTGGATCGAGTCGACCGCGCCCTCGGAGGACACGCAGAGGCGCGGCATGAGCCGCAGCCGCGAGGCGTCGCGCGCGTACGCGATCGAGGAGATCGGCGCGATGTCGATCTCGCCCGCGAGCAGCATCCGGTTGAGGTCGGTGGGGACGCCGGTGATCTCCGCGACGTCCGAGGTCAGCCGGTGGAAGACCGGCGCCATGTTGACGTAGGAGATCCGCCCGAGCCTGATCACGCTGCGTCCCGCGCGGGCCAGCGGCGAAGCTCGTTGTACAGCGTGTCCCGCTGAACCGGGATGCGGCCGGCCTCGCCCACGAAGCGGACGAGCTCGCCGATCTTCTGCTCCGTGCCGGCGGTCGCGCCTGCGGCCTGGAAGATCGCCTCGCGCATCACCGTGCCCTGCACGTCGTTCGCGCCGAAGTGGAGCGCGACCTGCGCCATCGGCATCCCCATCATGATCCAGTAGGCCTTGATGTTCGGCACGTTGTCGAGCATCAGGCGCGCGAAGGCGAGCATCTTGAGGTCGTCGGCGCCGGTCGTGTGACGCCAGCCGCGGCGCTCGAAGACCGTGTGCTCCGGGTGGAACGCGAGCGGGATGAACGCGAGGAAGCCGCCGGTACGGTCCTGCTGCTCGCGGAGGCGCAGGATGTGGTCGACGCGCTCCTCGTACGTCTCGACGTGCCCGTAGAGCATGGTGCAGTGCGTCGGGATCCCGAGCCGGTGCGCGGTGTCGTGGACGTGGAACCAGATGTCCGCGTGCTCCTTCCCCGGCGCGACGAGCGCGCGAACACGGTCGGCGAAGACCTCGGCGCCGCCGCCCGGGAGCGACCCGAGACCCGCCTGCTGGAGCTCGACCAGCACCTGCTCGTGCGTGAGCCCCGAGACCGTCGTCATGTGGTGGATCTCGGAGGCCGTGTAGCACTTCAGGTGCACGTCGGGGAGCGCGGTCTTCAGAGCCCGGATCGTGTCGACGTAGAAGTCGAAGCCGACGTGGGGGTTCTCGCCGTTCACCATGTGGATCTCGGTGAACCCGCTCGCGCCGTGCTGCTCCACCGCGTCGGCCACCAGCTCGTCGGCAGTGATCGTGTACGCGTGCTCCTGCTTGCGCGTCGCCGCGAACGCGCAGAACTTGCACTTCACACGGCAGACGTTCGTCTGGTTGAGATAGAGGTTCTGAACGAAGTAGACCTCGTCCGTCCCGCCGCGGAGCCGCCGCGCGGCGTCGGCCAGCTCGCCGAGCGTGAGGAGGTCGTCTGACTCGAGGATCGTCAGACCGTCCTCGAGGTCGAGACGCTCGCCGGACTCCACCTTCTCCCGGAGGCTCGCGAGCGTCGATGTGGTGTCGAGCAGGGCCATATCGGTCAGCGGTCGCGGTCGACGACCGCGTCCACGAGCGCCTCCAGCTCCTCCCGGCGGACGGCGCCGTTCAGGCTCGCTCGTGCTCTCCTAGCGTAGTCGAGCGCCGTCTCGCGAGATCGCTCGAGCGCGCCGCTCGCCGCGACCCGGACGAGCGCCCCCTCGAGCGGCCCGCCCGCGAGGGCCCGCCTGACGGCATCGTCCTGGCGCGCCGCGAGGAGCAGCGGCAGCGTCGGCGTCCCGTCTCGCAGATCGGTGCCGGGCACCTTGCCGGTCTCGATCGTCTCGCCCGAGCAGTCGAGCACGTCGTCGACGATCTGGAAGGCGATCCCGAGCAGCCGCCCGAACTCGCCGCTCCCGCCGCCGAGCACGCAGGCAGCGGCGAACAGCGAGCCGGTCTTCAGCGCGCAGCGCTCGATGTAGGCGTCGACGCTCGTGTCCGGGTCGCAGCGCTGGAGGCGCTGCAGCGCCTCTCCCCGCGCGAGCGCGAGGGACGCGTCCGCCAGCGCCGCGACCTGCTCGACCGACCCGGTCTCGGCGAGGATCGCGAACGCGCGGGCGAAGAGGTGGTCGCCGGTCGCCTTAGCGGCAAACGGTCCGTGCGCCGTCCACGCGGCCGCCCGGCCCCGTCGCAGGCGGGCCTCGTCGACGATGTCGTCGTGGACGAGGGAGGCCATGTGCACGAGCTCGATCGCGGCGCCCTCCGTCACGGGGGCTGGCGCGCCCGGCGGCTTCGAGAGGAACGTGAGCGCCGGCCGGAGCCGCTTGCCGCCCGCCGCGAGCGCGTCCGAGCCGACCCCTGCGACGGTGCCGGGGTGCGCCTCGACGACGGCCGCGAGCCGTGCCTCGACCTCCGCGAGATAGCCCGAGAGCCCCTCGACGGCGCTCATCGACGCGAGGGCGGTCAGGTCCTCACTCCCATGTGGAGCGCGACGATCGTTCCGCCGAGCAACCGGAACCGCACCTGCTCGAACCCCCGCTGCTCCAGCAGCGCGGCGAGCTCCTCCGCGCCGGGGAACCGCCGGACGCTCGCCGGGAGGTACGTATACGCCTTGCCGCCCGGGAGGATCTTTCCGAGCAGCGGCACGATCCGCTCGAACCAGAGCGAGAAGAAGGGCCGCAGGCCGCCACGCGGCTGGGTGATCTCGAGGATGGCCAGACGCCCGCCGGGACGGAGCACGCGGTGCAGCTCCGCGAGCGCTGCCTCGAGGTCCGCGACGTTGCGGACTCCGAACCCGACCGTCGCTGCGTCGAACGAGCCGTCATCGAAGGGCAGCGCGAGCAGGTCGCCTTCGATCCAGGTCACGGTCTCCGACTTCTTCCGGGCACGCTCCAGCATGCGCGGCGAGAAGTCGAGGCCGGTGACGATGCCGCCCTCCCGCTCGGCGGCGACCGCGAGGTCGCCCGTGCCGCAGCACGCGTCGAGGACGCGGTCGCCGGGCTGGACGACGGCCTCGACCGTCAGCCGTCGCCACGAGCGGTCGAGCCCCGCGGTCATCACGCGGTTCATCGCGTCGTAGACGGGCGCGATCCGGTCGAACATCCCGCGGACGGCGTCGGGCCTGAGCGTCCCGCTGTCGTGCGTCATTCGCCCCACCGCCGGACGAGGGCGTTGTCGACGCCGAGCTGGTCGAGGCAGCGCGCGACGACGAAGTCCACGAGGTCCTGCACGGTCTCTGCGCCGTGGTAGAAGCCGGGCGCCGCGAAGAGGATCACCGCTCCCGCGTCGTTCAGCGTCGCGAGACCGCGCAAGTGGATCGACGAGAGCGGCGTCTCGCGCGGGACGAGCACGAGCCGCCGACGCTCCTTGAGCGCGACGGAGGCGGCGCGGTGGATCAGGTTCGTCATCGCCCCCGAGGCGAGCGTGCCGACCGTCGCCATCGAGCACGGGCAGACGACGTATGCGTCGATCCGCGCGGAGCCGCTCGCGTACGGGCTCCTCCAGTCATCGGGCGCGTGGATCGTCGCGCCGGAGGCGCCCTCGGTGAGCCGGGCGAGGACCTCGTCGCGGTCGAGCGTGGCGTCGCCGTAGAGCTCGGTCGCGAGCACCTCGATCCCGGCCGAGGACGCGCAGATCCCCACCTCGGCGCCGGAGGCGACGAGGCCGTCGAGGATGCCCCTGGCGTACGGCGCGCCGGACGCCCCGGTGATGCCGAGGAAGACCTTCATCGCCGTGAGCGTAACCCGGCACGTCCGGGTCGGACGCGCCGGCCCCGCCCCAGGACTACCCTCCGCCGCCCTTGCTCGCGTCGAGGAACGTCGCGATCTTCGTCAGGTTCTCGTCGCCGAGGTAGCCGTACGAGATCATCACATTGTTCCCGTACTGGGCCGGGTTCGAGACGTACGACTTGAAGAAGTCGACGCCGCGGCCAGACGCGCCGATCTTCGAGAGGTCGGGTGCGCCGAGTTGGCCGGCGCCCTCGCCAAGGTACGTGTGGCAGTTGAGGCAGCCGGACTGGGCGAAGAGCGTCGCGCCGGCGACCGCGGTCGGGTTGTCCGCGAAGCCCTGCTGCTCCGCCCACGCCTGCGGCTTGCCCGCCGCGATCAGCTCCGAGCCGAGGGCTTCCTTCGCCGTGGCGCCCTTCCACGTGAGCACGCCCATCGAGATCACGACGAGGATCGCTGCGACGACCGCGACCGGGCGGCGGCCGATGCGGCGCTCGGGCCGGCGGTCGTAGAACGGCAGCCCGACCAGCAGGATCAGGAGGATCGTCGGGATCCCGACGGTGCCGAGCACGACCGTCTCGGGCCACTTGAAGATCCGTAGGAGGTAGAAGAGGAAGTAGAAGAACCAGTCCGGACGCGGGACGAACGCGATCGTCCCCGGGTCGGCCTCGTCGGTGTACAGCGGCCCGAGGATCCCGGCCTTCGTGCCGTCCGCGGTGAAGTACCACACGCAGGCGAGGCCGATGATGACCGCGATCACGACCAGGGACATGATCGAGTCGTGGAGGATCGCGTACGGGAAGAAGCTCTTCCCTTCGCGGTCGACGTCCTCCTTGTAGCGCTTGAACTCGGCCCGGTTGCGCTCCTTGAGCGGAGTGGCCATGGCTAGGACTCTCCCTCGACGGCCGGGTCGCGGATCAGGCCCTCGCGGGCGCCGGTCTCCTCCCGCTCACGCCCGGCGGCGGTCTTGGACCACGGCGGCGAGGTGACGCCGAGGCGGACCACGAGGTACAGGTGCAGGCCGATCAGCGCGAAGATCAGCCCGGGGATCAGCAGCATGTGCAGGGCGTAGAACTTCGGCAGCGTGTCCGGGCCGATGTTCAGGCCTCCCTGGAGGAACTGCGCAAGGAACGGCCCGACGAACGGCGCGGTCGCGTTGAGGTTGATCCCGACGACGGTCGCCCAGTAGGCGGTCTGGTCCCACGGCAGGAGATAGCCGGTGAAGCCCTCGAGCATCCCGGAGACGAGGAGCAGGACCCCGATCACCCAGTTCAGCTCGCGCGGGTACTTGTAGGCGCCGAACAGGAACGTGCGCGCCATGTGGAAGAACAGCAGGATGATGAAGACGCTCGCGCCCCACTTGTGCATGCCGCGTACGAGCCAGCCGAGCGTCACGTCCTGGGTGATGTTCACCACCGAGTCGTACGCCTTGTCCGGGTCGGGCTTGTAGTACATCGCGAGCACGACGCCGGTGATCGCCTGCGAGAGGAACGCGGTCAGGGCCGCGGCGCCGAGCGTCTGGGCCCAGCTGATGTCGTGCGGCACCTTCCGGAAGAGGAACCACTTCGTGTAGCCGACGAGGCCGGAGCGCTCCTCCACCCAGTCGAGCGGATAGAGGGCCGCGCTCTCGAGCTGCTTGCGCCGCGCCGTCTTCGCCACTAGTGCTCCCTCGGGTGATGCTGCCTGGACCTGGATAGCAGTGGCCGAGCGAGCATCTCTCAGTTGCCCGTGCTTCCGGGGGTCGGGATCGGGTACAGGAACCGCTCGACGCCGTCGACGTGGACGCCCGGATACGCCTTGTAGTACTTCGCGATCCGCGCGCTGGCGCCCGTGCCCTCGACGTTCGCGACGCTGAACGTCCGGCCGAGGACCAGGTCGCCGTTCACGATCGAGAACTCGAAGCGGTCAAGCGAGCGAACGGGCGGCCCGGCCTGCCGGTTGCCCTCCGAGTTGTAGAGGCCGCCGTGGCAGGGGCAGCCGAAGCTCGCCGCGAGCACCGGGCGAAGCTCGACGCCGTTGACGTCCTTCTTCGCCTCCTCGTCGATCGGGCCGTTCGGCTGGACGGGGCAGCCGAGGTGGACGCAGCGGCTGTAGATCGTCGTGAAGCTCGGCACGCCGTCGTTGGTTAGGCCGTTGTTCCGGATGAACGCGGTTCGGCGCGACACCTCGCCCTGGTCGGGGTTCTCGAGGAACGTCGCGATCACGTACTGGCCCTCGGGGAAGTTCGTGATCGGCCCGAGGTTCGCGTGGCTCTCCTGGATGCCCTCTCCGTCGAACGAGGGCAGCACCGCGAACCCGAGTGGCGGCAGCGTGATGCCCGCGCCGATCAAAGCGCCAACGCCGATCGTGGAGAGCGACAGGAACGTCGCGCGGTCGACCGGAGCGTCGAGGTCGGCAACCGTGGCCGCGCGCGGCCTCTCGTCGATGCCGGGCTCGGCCGAGCTGACCGGACGCGTCGTGAACAGATCACGGACCCAGAGGAAGCCGAAGACGAGCGCGATCAGCGCGCCGACGACCAGCACGGGGACGCTGACGACGAGCCCGACGAGGACGCAGGCGACGCCGATCGCGAAGCCGATGGGCCAGAGGCTCGGCGTCGGAACCTGGTGCGTGTCCCGCTCGTCGCTCACCGGGTGCCATTCTGCACGGTTCCGCGGCCGATGTGCACGGTCAACGCGCCGGCAGCCCCAGCTCGACCCAGCGCGCATCGACGCGCGCCCTGATCTCCGGGCTCATCTCGATCTCGGGCGGCCACTCGCGCGTCCCCTCGCCGGGGCCCTTCGTCGTGGCGTCGAACCCGATCTTGCCTCCCAAGCAGGGGAGCACCGAGGAGTGGTCGAGCTGGTCGAGCGGCCCGTCGGTGAGGACGACGTCACGCTTCGGGTCGACGTTCGCGCAGACGTGGAAGAAGACCTCCGCGTAGTCGTGGACGTCGACGTGCTCGTCCACGACCACGACCGACTTCGAGAGCGAGAGCAGGCCGAGGCCCCAGACGGCGTGCATCGCCTTGCGCGCGTGGCCGGGAAAGCGCTTGCGGATCGAGACGATCACGCAGTTGTGGAACGCACCCGCGGTCGGCAGGTCGTAGTCGACGATCTCGGGCACGCTCATCCGGATCGCCGGGAGGAAGATCCGCTCCGTCGCCTTCGCGAGCCACTCGTCCTCCGCCGGCGGCTTCCCCACGACGATCGACGGGTAGATCGCGTCACGCCGCATCGTGATCGCGGAGAGGCGGAAGACGGGGAACTCATCCGCCGGCGTGTAGAAGCCCGTGTGGTCGCCGAACGGCCCCTCGAGCGCCGTGTCGGCGGCGTCGACCCACCCCTCGAGCACGATCTCCGCGTTCGCCGGCACCTCGAGCTCGACGGTCTTGCACGGCACGAGCT
>DASSVY010000293.1:0-3474 GCA_035705535.1 Gaiella sp.
CGCGGTTGAGTGAGGAGACGAGTTGCACGAGGCCGATCGCGTCGACCTCATATACCCCCCGCGAGCCGGGATAGTCGCCGACGTGCGGCGGGTCGCCGGTCACGGCGAGGAGGTTCCGGACCCCTTCCGCGTGCGCGCCGAGAAGCAGGCCCTCGAGCCCCATCACGGTCGTATCGCGGGGGGTGAGATGCGGGATCGTCTCGATCCCGACCTCGCGCTGAAGCGTGGCCGACGTCATCAGTGCATTCATCCGCGCGCGGGCCATCGGGTTGTCGTTGACGTCGACGACGTCGACCTTCCCCGATGCGTGGAGCTCGCGGGTCGCCTCGACGAGGCCCTCGAGCGAGCCGCCCTTCGGCGGGTCGAGCTCGACGCAGACGACCCACGACTGCTCCCGGAAGGCGCGAGCGAGGCCGGTCTCGACGGCGTCGACCGCCGCGGCGACCTGGAGCGAGGGCTCGTCGACCTCGAGGCTGAGCGCGGGCATCCGGCCCGCGTCGAACGCGTCGCGGATCGCCCCGATCTGCGCCGGCGTGGTGCCGCAGCAGCCGCCGACGATCTGCGCGCCGAGCGCGACTGCCTGCACGGCGAACTCGGCGAAGTAGTCCGGGGTCGAATGGGGGTACACGACGCGCCGACCGGCGAGGCTCGCGAGCCCGATGTTGGGCAACGCGGCGAGCGGCAGCCCTGCGTGCTGCATCTCGCGCAGGGCGCGGAGGGCGACGGTCGGCCCGGCGCCGTGATTCGTCCCGATCGCCGCCACGTCCAGCCCGGCGAGGCGCTCGGCCGCGTCGCTCGCCCCGACGCCGCCCGTGATCTCCGCCTCGTCGTCGAACGTCAGCAGGGCGACGACGGGCAGCGAGGAGACGGAGCGCACGGCCTCGACCGCGACGACGAGCTCGTCGAGGTCGAAGAACGTCTCGACCATGAAGAGGTCGACCCCGCGGCCCTCGAGCACCTTCGCCTGTTCGGCGTAGAGCGGCCCGTGCTCGGCGGGATCGAACACCTCGAGCTCCCCGAGCGGCCCGATCGAGCCCGCGATGAACACGTCCCTCCCGGCGACCTCTCTCGCTTCCCGAGCGAGACGAACACCGGCAGAGTTGAGCTCCTCGAAGGCGTCGTCGAGCATCACGCGCGCGAGCTTGCGGCGATTCGCCCCGAACGTGTTCGTCTCGATCAGCTCCGCGCCGGCCGCGATGTAGCTCGTGTGCACCGCGACGACGCTCTCCGGCGTGCGGATGTTCGCCTCCTCGGGGCAGCGCAGACCGTGCACTGCGCCCGAGACGAGGGCGCCCATGCCTCCGTCCGCGACAAGCGGGCGGCCCGTGCGGAGTCGGTCGAGGAAGCGGCTCACGGACGGACTGTAGTGACGGGCGCGCCCGGGGTCCGCGGGACGAGACGGGACTGCCGCCAAGCCCCGTCTCGTCCAATGGCCCCCCCGAGTTCAGGGCGCCGCACCCGTTCCGCGCGCCGCGCGTCGCGAGCCTTCCGGCTATCGGCGCGGAGAGAGGAGTGGGCGATACCCCTTTTCGGTGGGAACGCGGCGCACGGGTTGCGTTCAAGCCGCGCGCGGCGGGTGCCGATACCAGTCGTAGCTCCTGGTCGGGAACTGACGGCAATCAATTCCACGGCTGTGGAGTTGAGAACGGGGCGGCGATGGCCGCCCCTTCTCATGGGCTCAATCCGGGTGCAGGACGCGGCCTTCCATGCCGCCGGCGACCGTCACGAGCTCACCGCTGACGTGGCCCGAGAGCCGCTCGGAGGCGAGGACGACGACCTGCGCCGCGACGTCCTCGGGGGTCGCGACCTTGCGGAGCGGCATCGTCTTCGTGATCCGCCGGACGTCGTCCGGCTCGAGTAGGCCGCGGGTCATCGGCGAGACCGTCCAGCCGGGCGCCACCGCGTTGACGCGCACGCGCGGCCCGAGCCGCGCCGCCTCGTTCTTCAGCGAGAGGAGCAGGCCGCGCTGGATCGCCGCCTTCGCCGCCGCGTAGTCCGCGTGACCGGCCTCGCCGAAGCGCCCCGCGGTCGAGCCGACGAGGACGAGCGCTCCGCGGCCGGTCGACCGAAGCCCACGGAGGAACGCACGGGAGGTGAGAAACGTCGCGGTGAGGTTCTCGCGGATCGTCTGCTCGAACCGTTCGAGCTCGAGCTCCCAGACCGGCAGATCCTCCGACGGGTAGACGCCCGCGACGGCCGCGCAGACGTCGAGCCGGCCGAGCGCCTCTCTCGCCTCGGAGAAGAGGCGATCCGCGTCCTCCTCCCGTGTCAGGTCGGCCCGTGCGACCGGGGCGCCGCCGAGCTCGTCCGCGAGCGCCCGGGCCCGCTCCTCGCCGCGGTGGTAGTGGACGAGCACGCGCGCGCCCTCTGCCGCGAACGCGCGTGCGCACTCGGACCCGATCCCGCCGGACGCGCCCGTGACGACGACTCCCTGTCCGGCGAGGCCCGTCTCCACCGGGCGAGCCTACGTCAGTAGGTCTCGAGCGACGCGCGGCGGCGGCCCTCGGCCTCGAACAGGCGGAAGAGCGTGTACGCCGCAGTCGCGTAGAGGAGCCCGATCAGCGCCTCGGTCGCGAGCAGCCCCGAGACGTCCGAGAGCGACGCGCCGGACACGATCTCGCGCGCCGCCTCGATGCCGTGGGTGAGGGGCAGGCAGCGGCCGATCGCACCGAGCCAGCTCGGCAGGTCGTCGTTCGCGATGTTGACGCCGCAGACGAGGAGCATGAGGAAGTAGACGAGGTTCGCGCCGAAGAACACGTCGCGCGCCCTGAGCCCGATCGAGCCGATCACCATCCCGAGCGCCACGCACGAGCAGGTCGTGATCACCACCGCGACCGCAAGCGGCGGGATGCTGCCGGGGGCGGGGCTGAAGTCGAGGAAGAGCCACGCGACGCAGAATCCGAAGGTCGAGACGACGAGCCCGTTCGCGATGAACGGCAGCGCCCTGCCCGAGAACATCGCGAGCCTGTTCGCCGGCGTGGCGAGCAGCGGCTGGAGGGTGCCGTACTGCCGCTCGTTCGCGATGCCCATCGTCATCCCGTAGATCCCCGCCTGGGCCGAGACCTGGATCGCGTTGCCGACGATGAAGAAGTCGTCGTCCTGCGAGCCGGCGTACCGGCCCAGGTACGTGAAGAACAGGATCTGGAAGAGCGGCGCCCCGAGCATCGTGGTGAGGTACGTGCCCGGATTGATCCAGTTGAACAACGCACGGTACGAGATCACCCCTCCGACGAGGAACACGCGGGCGGTGGCGCTCACGTCAGCGAGAGCGTGGCCCGGTCGCGGGCGAGCCGCTCGAAGTTCCGCAGGGCGAGCGCGCCGAGCAGGACGTACACGACGCCGAGGCCCGCACAGAGCGCGATCTCCGGCCACGCGTCGCCTCCGAACGCCGCGTCGCGGATCGCGCGCATGCCCCAGGTCGGCGAGAGGATCCAGGCGAGAGGGCCGACCCAGCCGGGCAGCAGCGAGAGCGGG
>DASSVY010000294.1:0-5673 GCA_035705535.1 Gaiella sp.
CAGACCTCGCCGTAGCCGGGCTCAGAGCTCCTCGGATGCCTGAATGAGCCCTGCGGCGATCACGGCGAGCGCCGCGACGAGGCTGATCCAGATCCCGATCCCGCGGTGCGCGAAGAAGAAGTCGTCGGGGATCGAGATCACGCGCACGAGCACGAAGATCGTCGCAAGCGCGCCGAGAGTCACCGTGACGAGGCTTTGAGGGAGCGTGGCGGGCGGCTCGATCCCGAGCTCCCGGAGCACGACGACGAGCACGACGGCGAGACCGACGAAGAGCACGAGCTTGCCGAGCACGCCGGTGTTCCAGCCGAGCACCGAGATCGTCACGCCCTGGCCCTCGCCCGTGTACCACCCGGTGAACGAGGAGACCGCCAGCACGATGCCGGCGACGAGCCCGAGCCCGTCTCCGAGCCCGTAGAGGCCCGGGTCGAAGCGTCGTTCCCGGATCATCGCGGCACAGTATCCCCGACACCCGCCCCTAGCGTGGGGGAACCCCTGGTTCCCCCACGAGCCCCCTCCTCCGGCGCAGTGCACGGGTCGGCCGCGCTTGGCCTCCCGGCCGGCAAAGCCGGCCTCCGGCCATCACGGCCTGCTGCACGGTTCAGGCGGTCGAAAGCCGAGCCCATACCGTTACCGCGAGCGTGCGCGGTCGTATGCTTTCCCGGTGGGAGACGAGGGACTCGAGGGGGCCCGAGGAGGAGCCGCCCGCACGATCGAGCACGAGCCTCCGGAGCTCGACCCGGACGCGGTCCGGCGCTCGTACCACGTCCATCGCGCTCGCCGGGCCGCCCGCATCGCGCATCGGCGCCGCACGCGGATGGCGGGCGCGCGCTTCTGGATCGTCCTCCTGCTCCTCCTCGTGGCGTTCGTGGTGCTCGCGACGACGACGTGGCGCGAGATCGGCCGGCTGTTCGGGCTGTAGTGCCACTTCCAGCAATACCCTCCAGGGCTCTGGCGCGCGATGAGCGGCGCCAGGCGTCGTCCTCGGTCACCCCGATACCCGCTGGTATCGGGGCTCCCTGCGTCCTAGCCTGGCTTGCTCCTCGCACGCCAGAGACGTGGCCGCATCACTGGAAGTGGCACTAGCGCCCCCGGCCGCACCGGCCTGGGCGCGGATCGCGACGTGGACGATCGCGGTCCTGATCGCGCTCGCCGTCCCCGCGATCCTCGTCGTGGACGGCTTCCGGGTGCTCGCCACGGACACGTTCGTCGAGTGGGAGCTCGGCCGTGACGGCTTCCCGCCCGATCTCTACGGCTTCACCACGGAGCAGCGGACGGCGCTCGCGAAGCTGGGTCTCCGCTCGATCGAGCCGGGCTCCGAGGGAATCGTGCTGCTCGAGCGGGCGAGGCTCTCGAACGGCACACCCGCGTTCGAGGATCGCGAGCTTCGGCACATGCAGGACGTCCGCTCGCTGTTCGGGGCCGCGCTACGTGCGCAGCTCGTCGCGCTGATCGCGATCGCCGTGCTCGGGCTGGCGCTCTGGCGGACGCGCCTCCGCCGCGCCGTCCCCGCGGGCCTGTTCGCCGGCGCACTCGTGACCGTCGGCATCGCCGTGCTCGCCGTGCCGCTGATCCTGCTCGGCTTCGACGAGTTCTTCACGCGCTTCCACGAGCTCTTCTTCTCGGGCGACTCGTGGCGGTTCTCGTCCGCGGACACGCTGATCCGCATCTATCCCGAGCAGTTCTGGGTCGACGTCTCGCGCATCGCCGCCGGGCTGGCGGTCCTCCAGGCGATCATCCTCGGGGCGCTCTCGTGGTGGTGGCTGCGGAGCGCGCGCCGGAGAGACGCCGCGTGATCGACCTGCTGCGCCGCAACGGCGCCCCCGTCCTGCGGATCGGCCACCGTGGTGCGGCAAGCCTCGCGCCGGAGAACACGGTGCCCTCGCTGCGTGCGGCGGTCGAGCTCGGCGTCGACCTCGTCGAGTTCGACGTGCTCGACCTCCCGCGAGGACCGCTCGTCCTCGCACACTCGGACCACCTCGACGAGGTCAGCCACGGCGCGGCGACCGGCTCGGTCCGAGCGCGATCGCTCGACGAGCTGCGTGAGGTCGCGCCCGAGCTGCCGACCCTCGACGAGGCGCTCGCCTTCTTCGCCGACGAGGCGCCCGAGGTGGGCCTCCACGTCGATCTCAAGCTGACGACCCGTCTCGACGAGCTGTCCGCGGCGCTCCGGCGCTTCGGCGTGCTCGATCGCACCGTCGTCTCCTCGACCCACGTCGCCAGCCTCCGCGAGGTCGCTCGGCATGCGCCGTCCGTGCGGATCGGGTTCACGTTCCCCGAGGATCGCCTCGGCGTGTCGCACCGGCCGCGGTTGCAGCCGCTCGCCGGCGGCGGGCTCGCGGTCGCGCGCGCGCTCGTCCCGCGGCTCCTGCCGCGGATGGTGGCGAGGGCCGGCGCGAGCGTGCTGATGCTCCAGCACCTGCTCGCGTCTCGTTCGGCGATCACCCGCATGCACTCGATCGGCGTCCCCGTCCTGGCCTGGACCGTCGACGACCCGGCCGAGCTCGAGCGGGTCGTCGCCGCGGGGGCGGACGGCGTGATCACGAACGATCCGCGGCTCTTCGGCTGACGTCGCCTGTGCCGGGGCTCCGTCGAAGCGCCCGCTACACTCGGGGCGCATGCGCCGCCTGGCAACGCTCGCGATTCTTCCCTGCTCAGTTGTGCTTTTTGTCGCATTCGCGGCGACTGCCGGCGCGGACGACACGGTTCCGACGACGCCCGAGGTGCCGCCGCCGATCGACGAGCCGACCACGCCGTTCCCGGCGACGCCGCCCCACGCGAGGCTCATCCGGCCGGGCGTGACGATCGGCGGCCTGCTCGTCGGCGGGTTCACGAAGGCGGAAGCGCGCGACCTCGTGCTCGAGCGCTTCAACCGTCCCGTGACGCTCGTGGTCTCGCCGACGCGGAAGCTCCGGGTGGCGGCGAAGGAGCTCGGGGCGTCGCTCGACCTCGACAAGGCCGTCGGGCTCGCCGTTCGCGTGCGTCAGCAGGGCTACAGGGTTCCGCTCGGCGTGAACGTGACGCGCGGGAAGCTCGACCGCTTCCTGAGCGGGATCGCCACCACCACGGACCGTGAGCCGGTCGACGCGGCCCTCATGCTGAAGGGCCTCCACCCGGTGGCGCGGAAGTCGGTGGAGGGCCGACGGCTGAAGCAGGTCGTCGCGAGTCGCCGGATCTCCCTCGCGCTGCGCAAGCATCTGCGCGACCCGATCCCGCTCCCGTACCAGGACCTGAAGCCGCAGGTGACGGAGCAGGACCTCGGCACCGCGATCGTGATCGAGCGCGGGTCGAACCGGCTGCTCTTCTACAAGAACCTGAAGCTCAAGCGGACGTTCCACGTCGCGACGGGCCAGTCCGCGTATCCGACGCCGATCGGCAACTTCGAGATCGTGAACATGCAGCGGAACCCCTGGTGGTACCCGCCTCAGGGCTCGGCGTGGGCCGAGGGCGAGCAGCCGGTCCCGCCGGGGCCGGGCAACCCGCTCGGGACGCGCTGGATGGGCATCTCGTCGCCGTACGTCGGCATCCACGGCACGCCCGATGCGGCGTCGGTCGGCTACTCCGCATCGCACGGGTGCATCCGGATGCTGATCCCCGAGGCCGAGTGGTTGTTCAACCACGTCGACCTCGGGACGCCCGTGTTCATCGTCCGCGCGTGACCGGAAAGGTCCAGCGGCTCGGCCAGGCGATCGCGATCGCCGGCGTCGCGACGCTGCTCGGGCTGCTGATCTGGAAGGTCGCATTCGACAACCAGCAGGGCGCTGCGGACAAGCTCGCGAAGGGCGAGCTCGTGCACGCGCCGGCGTTCTCGCTCGACCGCCTCGACCGCGACGGGACGCTGTCGCTCGCCGCGCTCAAGGGAAAGCCGCTCGTCGTCAACTTCTGGGCCTCGTGGTGCGGCCCGTGCAAGGACGAGGCGCCCGTCCTCCAGAAGACGTACGAGCGCTATCGCAAGCAGGGCCTCGTCGTGCTCGGGGTCGACGTCAAGGACTTCCGCGAGGACGCGCGGAGATTCATGCGCCGCTACGGGGTCACCTACCCGGTCGTGTACGACGGAAAGGGGTCGACGATCGGGCGTTGGGGGATCCAGGGGTACCCGGAGACCTTCTTCGTCGATCGCACCGGCAAGCTCGTCGGTGAGCGGATCGCGGGCGCAGTCGACATCGAGCGGAACCGCGAGGCGTTCGAGCGCGGGATCGCGCTGGCCCTCGGCGACCAGTCGTGACCCGCGCGCTCGCGCTCTGCGCGCTCGTCGCGGCGCTTCTCGCAGCGGCTGCGACCGCGGCGAGCCCAGCCGACCTCGAGTCCCAGCTGGTCTGCCCGGTCTGCGGGACGACGCTCGACCAGTCCGATGCGCCGATCGCCCAGCGCATGAAGCGCTACATCCGCCAGCGTCTCGCGGCCGGCGCGAGCGAGAAGCAGATCAAGGCGGAGCTCGTCGATCAGTTCGGGCCGGCCGTGCTCGCCGAGCCGCCGAAGTCCGGGTTCGACCTGCTCGCCTGGCTCGTGCCGCTCGGCCTTCTCGCCGCGGGCGCGGTCGGCGTCGGCCTGATCGCGTGGGGCTGGAGCCGGCGGCGCGGCGGGGAGGGCGATGACGCGCGGGTCGCGCTCGATCCGGAGCTCGAGCGTCGCGTCGACGCCGAGCTCCGGCGCTACGACCGGTGAACGCCTCCGAGATCCCCGTCGCCTTGCTTGCGGGGTTCCTCTCGTTTCTCGCCCCCTGCGTCCTGCCGCTCGTGCCCGGCTACCTGTCGGCGGTCTCGGCCGTCAGCGCCGAGGAGCTCGGCCGGCCGGGCACCGCCCGTCGGGTGGTCGTCTCGAGCGTGCCCTTCGTGCTCGGGTTCACGGCGGTCTTCGTCCTCCTCGGGGTCGGGGCGTCGCTCGTCGGCGGGAGCCTCCTCCGCAACCAGTTCCTGCTCGAGCAGATCTCGGGCTTCGTCCTCGTCGTCTTCGGCCTTGCGTTCATGGGCCTCCTGCCCTGGCCCGAGCGGCTCGTCGGAGCCGGGCTCGTGCAAGGGGCGCGCTCGCGCGGCTCGCGCGTGCTGCTCGGCGGCGCGTTCGCGATCTGCGCCGCCCCGTGCATCGGGCCGGTCCTCGCCGCGATCCTCGTGCTCGCAGGCTCGTCGGACACCGTGCTCCAGGGCGCTGCCCTGCTCGCCGTCTACTCCCTGGGGCTCGCGATCCCGTTCGTCCTCGCCGGTGCGCTCTTCGCCCGGGCGATGGGCGCGTTCCGCTGGCTGCGCGACCACTACCGTGCGATCCAGTTCGCCGGCGGCCTCGTCATGGTCGCCCTCGGCCTGCTCCTCTTCTTCGACCGCTTCTACATCCTCCGGATCTACGTGAACCGCCTTTTCGAGTGGCTCGGCCTCGACCCGGTGTTCTAGCGCCGGCGTCTCAGATCCGGATCGGGATCAGATCGAGGCTTCCGGCCTCGATGCGCGCAGCGGCTGCTTCGACCTGACCGAGCACGCGGGCGACCTCGACGCCGCGGTGCACCGGGGCGTACGGGGTGAGGCGGCGCGTGGCCTTCTCGAGCTGCCGCGAGGCACCCGGCGCGTTGCCGCGCGACGCGTGGTGCCAGGCGACGGTGACGTGGACGAGCCCCTGGAGGAAGTCGCGCTCGGGGCCCGGCGCGTCTCGCCATTCGTCCTCGAGCGCCTCGTGCGCGTCGAACCA
>DASSVY010000295.1:0-2761 GCA_035705535.1 Gaiella sp.
GGCACACCTGGCTAGCTCGCCAAGCGGAAAGTCGCTCGCGCGACTTTCCGCGGCTCGATCCCCGCCTACGGCGGGGCAGACCCCTGAAGGCGGCGGCTTCGCCGCCGCAACTGTATTTGGCAAGGGATGGCTACGACTTGCCGGCGGCGCGGGCCAGGAGGTAGGCCTGCACGAAGTCGTCGAGTGCGCCGTCGAGCACCGCCTGCGCGTTCCCCGTCTCGTGATTCGTGCGGTGGTCCTTGACCATCTGGTACGGGTGGAGGACGTACGAGCGGATCTGGCTGCCGAAGCCGACGTCGACCTTCGCGCCGCGCTCGCGCGCGAGCTCGGCCTCGCGTTCTTCCTCGCGGAGCTCGGCGAGGCGCGAGCGGAGGATCCGCATCGCGGTCTGCTTGTTCGAGGTCTGCGAGCGCTCGTTCTGGCACTGGACGACGATCCCAGTCGGGAGGTGCGTGATGCGGACCGCCGAATCGGTCTTGTTCACGTGCTGGCCGCCCGCCCCGCTCGCGCGGTAGGTATCGATCCGCAGGTCGCTCTCGTCGATCTCGACGTCGTCGGACTCCGGCAGGAGCGGTGCGACGACGACCTGCGCGAACGCGGTGTGTCTGCGGTGCGCCGAGTCGAACGGCGAGTGCCGGACGAGCCGGTGGACGCCGCGCTCCGCCTTGAACAGCCCATAGGCGTTCTCGCCCCGCACGGTCAGGGTCGCGGACTTGAGCCCGGCTTCCTCGCCCGGGCTCGCCTCGATCACCTCGGTCTGGAAGCCGCGGTCGGCGGTCCAGCGGAGGTACATGCGGAGGAGCATCTCCGCCCAGTCCTGTGCGTCGGTGCCGCCCGTGCCTGCCGTGATCGTCACGACCGCATCACCTGGGTCGTACTCGCCGTTGAAGAGCGCCTCCTCGCGCAAGCGTGCAAGGTCGTCGCGCACGGGCGCGATCTGCTCGGCGACCTCGCCCTCGAGCTCGGGGTCGAGCTCGAGCAGCTCGCGGGCGTCGTCGAGCTCGTTTCGGAGGCTCTCGTAGCGCTCGAGCCTGCGCGTCACGCGCGCGTGCTCGGTGGAGACGCGCGTCGCCTCGGCCTGGTCGTCCCAGAACCCGGGTGCGCCCATGGCGCCCTCGAGCTCCCCTGCGCGGGCTGTCAGCGCATCGGGGTCAAAGGTAGTCACGGACCCAGGCGAGCTGGGCCCCGAGCTCCGCGAGCTGGTCGGCGATCGGAGTGTCCGCGACGTCCGTCATGACGGCTCAGCGTACCGGCGTCGGCGCCAGGCGTGGACGACCCGCATCCAGAGGTATCCGGCGACGCGTCACGCATCGGTGCCGGGATCAGATGCGCGCCTGATCGGCGCCGTGGTGTCGAGCGCCGTCCCTCAGGCGCCGTGACAGCGCTTGTACTTCTTGCCCGACCCGCACCAGCATGGGTCGTTCCGACCGATGTCGCGATGCTCGTTGACCGCCGGCTTCGGCGTGCCCATCGCGGTCGTCTCGGGGGGCGCGGCCAACGCGGTCGCGGCTCCGCCACCGGCGGCAGCGATCGCCTCTGCGCCCTGCGCGCTCTCGTGCTCGTACTCGAGCTGCTGTGGCGCCTGCGCAGGTTGCAGCTGCTGATCGGCGTCGTCAAGCTGGATCTCGACGTGGAAGAGCGTGAGGACGACCTCCTCGCGGATGATGCGGCCGAGCTCCTCGAACATCGCGTGCCCTTCGCCGCGGTATTCGACGAGCGGGTCCTTCTGCGCCATCGCCCGCAGGTGGACGCCCTCGCGGAGGTAGTCCATCGACTCGAGGTGCTCGCGCCAGCGGGTGTCGACGATCTGGAGAATCACGTAGCGCTCGATCTCCCGCATCAGCTCGGCGCCGAAAGCCTCCTCGCGCTCGGCGTACGTGTCGAGCGCGTCTTCGACGAACTCCTCGGTCAGCGCCTCCCGGCTGTCGACGTCGACCTCCTCGCGGAGCTCGTCGACGGTCATGTCGGTGCCGTACAGCGCGCGCATCTGCGCGACGAGGCCGTCGAGATCCCACTCCTCCGTCGTCTCCGCGTCGGCGAACTGCGCGACGTTCGCCGCGATGACCTCCTCGATCCACGTGCGGATCTCGTCCGAGAGGTCGTCGCCGTCTAGCACGTGGCGGCGCTGGTCGTAGATGACCACCCGCTGCGTGTTCATCACGTCGTCGTACTTGAGGACGTTCTTGCGCGAGACGAAGTTCTGCTCCTCGACCTTCTTCTGCGCGTTCTCGATCTGACGCGAGAGGATCGACGCCTCCATGGGCTGGTCGTCCGGGATCTTGAAGCGCTCCATGATCCCGTGGATCCGGTCGCCGGCGAAGAGGCGGACGAGGTCGTCCTGCGCGGAGAGATAGAAGCGCGTCTCGCCGGGATCGCCCTGACGGCCGGAGCGGCCGCGCAGCTGGTTGTCGATGCGCCGCGACTCGTGGCGCTCGGTCGCGAGCACGTAGAGCCCACCGAGCTCCTCGACCCCTTCGCCGAGCTTGATGTCGACGCCGCGCCCCGCCATGTTCGTCGCGATCGTCACGGCGCCCGGCTGACCGGCGTCCTTGATGATCTCGGACTCGCGCTCGTGCTCCTTCGCGTTCAGGACGTTGTGCGCGATGCCGCGCCGCGTGAGGAGCTCCGAGAGGTACTCCGAGGTCTCGACCGCGATCGTGCCGACGAGGACCGGCTGGCCCCGCTCGTGCCGCTCGACGATGTCCTCGAGCACCGCGCCCCACTTCGCGTCCTTCGTCTTGAAGATGAAGTCGTTCTCGTC
>DASSVY010000296.1:0-4296 GCA_035705535.1 Gaiella sp.
CGAGGCAAACGGGCAACAGATTGGGCTGACGGTCGCGACGCTCACGTCACTCTCGCTCCAGCCGCCGCTGATCGGAGTCGCGGTCGCGCGTCAGGCCGCGCTCCACGAGCTCCTGCGCGAAGCGGGGTCGTTCGCCGTGTCGCTGCTCGGCGCCGATCAGGAGTCGCTCGCAGAGCATTTCGCCCGCGGTGTCCCGCCCATCGGGATGTGGGAGGGCGTCGAGGTGAAGGACAGCCAGCTCGGAGCGCCGTTGCTCGAAGGCTCGCTCGGCTGGCTCGAGTGCCGACTCGTCGACGAGCTCGCCGCGGGCACGCACACGTTCTTCGTCGGCGAGGTCGTCGAAGCCTCGGAGGGACGCGACGGCGCGCCGCTCCTGCGGCTCGGCGGAACGTTCCGCTCAGTGACCTAGCGCACCCCAGCCTCCGCCGCCCGGCGTCTCCGTCCGGACGACGTCGCCCGCCGCGAGCGAGCGCGTGTCCTTGCCCGGGATCTCCTCACCGTCGACGAGCGTGCGGCCCCGCGCGCCGTCATCGCCGCCGTGCGCCCCCCGCGGTGCGTGACGCCGGCGATCCCCGAGCACCGAGAGCCGGCACGGGGCAAGCGCCCTGATCTCGCGCACGACGCCGTCGCCGCCGCGATGGCGGCCGTCCCCGCCCGACCCGCGGCGGAGCGCGTACCGCTCGACCCGGAGCGGATACGCCAGCTCGAGCGCCTCGACCGGCGTGTTGAGCGCGTTGGACATCGCGACGTGAACGGCCGACGGCCCGTCGGCGCGGGGCCCGGCGCCCTGTCCCCCGCCCAGCGTCTCGTAGTACGTCCACGTCTCCGTTCCGAAGGTCGTGTTGCTCATCGTCCCGGCGCCCTGCGCGGGCACGTCGACCGCGCCACCGAAGGCGGCGAGCACGACGTCCGTGATGCGGCTCGACGTCTCGGTGTTGCCGGCAACAACGGCGGCCGGGGGCGACGCGTTGACGAGCGACCCCTCGGGCGCGAGCACGGTGACCGGCTCGAACGCGCCCCCCGACGCCGGGATGTCCGGGTCCGTGAGGACGCGAACGACGAAGAAGCACGCAGATCGCGTCACCGCTAAGGGGCAGTTCAGGTTGCCGAGGTGCTGCGGCGCCGTGCCCGCGAAGTCGATCTCCACCTCGTCGCCGGCGATCGTCACGGCGGCGCGGATTCGAAGGTCCCCGTCGACCGCCTCGACGACGTCCTCCGCCTCGTAGCGGCCGTCCGGAAGACCGGAGAGCGCCGCCCGCACACGGCGTTCGGCATACGCGTAGAGCTCGTCCGTCGCGGCCTCGACGAGCGCGCGGCCGCGCCGCTCGACGAGCTCGCGCGTCCGCGCGTGCGCGAGCCGGTTCGCGGCGAGCTGGGCGCGCAGGTCGCCGCGTCGCTCGTCCGGGTTTCGCGAGCTCGACGCGATCCACTCGACGAGCTCCGCGTCGAGCCTCGTCGGAGGAATCACGATCCCCTCCTCCGCGAGGTCGCGCGAAAACGCGGGCAGGCTCGCGGGCTCGACCCCGCCGACGTCCGCATGGTGCGCGCGGCTGACCGCGTACCCGAGCGTCGTCCGGGAGACGAGCGTGATGTCCGGCAGGTGCGTGCCTCCCGTGAACGGGTCGTTGAGCACCCACACGTCGCCGGGCGACGGGTCGTGGCGCATCACCGCGGCGACCGCCTCGGGCATGGCGCCGAGGTGGACGGGGATGTGCTCCGCCTGGGCGACCATCCGCCCCCGCTCGTCGAACAGCGCCGTCGAGCAGTCGCGCCGCTCCTTGATGTTCGACGAGAAGGCCGAACGGACGAGCACGGCGCCCATCTCCTCCGCGATCGCCCGGAGCGCGCTGCCGATCACCTGCAGCTCGACGGGAATCACCGGTGTCGCTCCAGGACGAGCGTGCCGTGCGCATCCGTCTCCCCCGCCCACCCGGCGGGCACCCAGCAAGTCGCCCCGTCGAGCACGACGAGCTCCGGGCCCGACACGCGCAGACGTTCCCCTGCGGCGAGCTCGAGCCTCGGGCCGGGCGTGACGTCGGCCGTTCGCACCGTGACCAGCTCGACGACGCGGGCGCGGTCGGCGTAGCCGTAGCGCTCCTCGTGCGCGCGGTGGAAGCGCTCCTCCAGCTCCGGGCCGAGCGGCAACCACAGCTCGAAGGATTGGCCGCGGTAGCGGAGGCTCGCCTCGCCGTCGTCGGGCAGCTTGCCGGCGTCGCGGAGCGGGCAGAGATAGGAGCGGACGTGGTCGTGCCGCTCTTCGCTCGCGACGAGTCCGACGGCAGACAGCACGCCGGCCGCCGCCGGGACGAGCACACGGGTTGCGCCGAGCTCCTCCGCGAGCGCGCAGGCATGGAGCGGGCCTGCGCCACCGAACGCGACGAGCGCGAACCGGCGTGGGTCGTGCCCTCGCTCGAGCGAGACGACCCGGAGCGCGCGGAGCATCTCGGCGTTGACGACCTCGACGACGTCGGAAGGGTCGATCGCGCCCATCGCCTCCCGCGCCGCGTCGCGGTCGAGCTCGAGCCCTCCCGGAAACCGTCCCGGAAGCCGCTCGAGCAGGAGGTTCGCGTCGGTCACGGTGGGCTCGGTTCCGCCGCGCCCGTAGCATGCCGGCCCGGGGCTCGCGCCCGCGCTCTCCGGCCCGACGCGCAGCGCCCCGGCGCCGTCCCGCCGCGCGATCGAGCCTCCGCCCGCCCCGACCGTGTGGACGTCGACCATCGGTAGCCGGATCGGGAAGCCCGCGACCGTGCGCTCGTCGGCGCGCCTCGCCCTGCCGCCGGCGATCAGGCAGACGTCGGTCGAGGTGCCGCCCATGTCGAAGGCGATCGCATCCTCCACGCCGGCGAGCGCCGCGATCCGCCCCGCCGCGACGACACCCGCGGCGGGCCCGGAGACGAGGATCAGCGCCGGGTGCGCGGCGGCGTCCTCGATCGTCGCGACCCCGCCCGACGAGCGCATCACGAACGGGTCGGGCAGCCCCGCGCTGTCGGCGGCCGCGCCGAGCGTCCGCAGGTACCGCGCCACCGCTGGGCCGAGATAGGCGTCGACGGTGGTCGTCGAGGCGCGCTCGTATTCGCGCAGCTCGGGGGAGATCTCGTGCGACGCGACGACGTGCGCGTCCGGCCGCCGTCGTCGAAGCTCGTCCGCGACCGTCCGCTCGTGCGACGGGTCGCGAAAGGAGAAGAGCAGGCAGACGGCGATCGCCTCGGCGTCGACGTCGGGCAGCGTCTCCAGCGTGAGCGGCGTCAGTACGCCGTCGGGGCCGATTCGCTCGCGGACGCCGACGCAGCGCTCGAGCGGGGCGAGGGGCTCCGGGTGGTCGACGTCGAGGCGATAGAGATGCGCTCGGCTCTGGCGCCGCAGGTGGAGGAGGTCCTCGAAGCCCTCGGTCGCGACGAACGCGGTCCGGGCGCCCTTCCGCTCGAGCAGCGCGTTCGTCGCCACCGTCGTCCCGTGCGCGAACCGTTCGACTGCCGCGGCTCCGCCCGCCTCGAGCACGAGCCGGGCGGCTTCGACGACCGACTCCTCCTGCGCCGCGCCCGTCGGCACCTTCGCCGTCGTGAGCGTCCCGTCCGCGAGCAGCACCGCATCTGTGAACGTCCCGCCGACGTCGACCCCGAGGACCGCCATCAGCCTGTGTTGCGCAGCGCGGCCGCGATCCCCGCGATCGAGCGGAGCATCGGTCGCAACGCGTCCGCATCGCCGGCGCGGTACCGCTTGAGGAGCTCGACCTGGATCGCGTTCATCGGGTCGACGTACGGGTTGCGGAGCCGGATCGACTGTTGGAGCACCGGCTGCCGGTCGAGCAGCTCGCGCGCCTCGACGATCTCGAGCACCGCGGCGCGCGCCCGGTCGTGCTCGGCTCGCAGATCGCCGAAGACGCGCGCCGCGAGCGCCGCGTCGGGCACGAGCTCGAGGTAGCGCTCGGCGATCCCCATGCTCGTCTTCGCGAGCGACATCTCGAGGTTCTCGACCAGCGCCCGGAAGAACGGCCAGTCCGCGTAGAGCGCACGCAGCTCCGCGACCGGGCGGGCCTCGAAGCCGACGCCCGCGCCCAGCCACGCCGGGACGATGCAGCGTGTCTGCGTCCACGAGAAGACCCACGGAATCGCGCGGAGCGCGGCGAGCTCCATCCCGCCGCCCGATTCGGGCCTCCGTGCCGGACGCGAGCCGATCTCGAGCAGCGTGAGCTCGTCCAGCGGGGTGAAGTGCGCGAAGAACTCGGCGAACGCGGCGTCGTCCCAGACGGTCGTGCGGTACCGGGCGTACGCGGCCTGCGAGACAGCCTCGATCGCC
>DASSVY010000297.1:0-3522 GCA_035705535.1 Gaiella sp.
GGACGTCCCGTTCGAGGAGGCGCCGTTCGGGGTGACGGGCCTCGAGACGGCGTTCGCGGCGCTGCACACCTACCTCGTCCGGGAAGGCGAGGTCCCCCTGGGAACGCTCCTCGAGCGGATGTCCGCCGGGCCCGCACGCGCGCTCGGCCTGCCTGTCCCGCGGATCGCCGTCGGCGAGCCGGCGAACCTCGTGCTCCTCGACCTCGACGCCGAGTGGACGGTGCGCGAGGACGGGTTCCGCTCCCGGTCGGTCAACTCGTGGCTCCTCGGCGCGAGGCTCGTCGGGACGGTCGTCAAGACGGTGGCCGCCGGACGCGTGGTGTTCGACGCATGAGCCGTAGGCTCGACGGAGGCGACCCAGGAGCGGAGGTGCCGGCTTTGCCGGCGCCGGAGCGGGTATGAGCTCGCAGACGGGCTACCTCCTCCTCGAGGACGGCGCCGTGTTCCGCGGTCGCTCGGTCGCGGCGGCGGGGGCTGCGTACGGCGAGGCGGTGTTCACCACGGGCATGACCGGGTACCAGGAGACCGTCACCGACCCGAGCTACGCCGAGCAGCTCGTCTGCTTCACCGCGCCGATGGTCGGGAACTACGGCGTCGACGACCGTCGGCTCGAATCGGAGGCAGCGCACGCCCGGGCCGTCGTGATGCGGCGGTTGGGCGGCGAGGACTGGGCGCTCTGGCTCGCGGAGCAGGGCGTCGTCGCGCTCGACGAGATCGACACCCGCGCGCTCACGCTACGCCTGCGCGACGAGGGCGCGATGCGCGCGGTCGCGGTCGCCGACGAGCGCGCGTTCCCCGTCCCGGACGCGCTCGACCACGTGCGCTCTCAGCCCAGCATGGAGGGCGCCGCGCTCGTCGCCCAGGTCTCGACCCCCGCGCCGTACGTTGCCGAGCCGGAGGGGGACGTGCGGGTCGCGCTCGTCGACTACGGCGCGAAGCGCTCGATCGTCAGGCGGCTCTCGCGCGCCGGTGCCGCGGTCACGGTCTTCCCGCACGTCGCCGACCCCGACGAGCTGGCGACCTACGACGGCGTACTGCTCTCGAACGGCCCCGGCGACCCGGCGCCGCTCGTCGAGGAGACCGCCGTCGTCCGCGCGATCCTCGGCCGCGTGCCGGTGCTCGGCATCTGCCTCGGGCACCAGCTACTCGGGCTCGCGACCGACCACGAGACCGTGAAGCTGCCGTTCGGTCACCGGGGCGCCAATCACCCGGTGCTCGACCGCCGCAGCGACCGCGTCCTCGTGACGAGCCAGAACCACGGCTTCGCCGTCGCGCCGACGGAGAGCGCGGAGGAGACCCACGTCTCGCTCTACGACGGCACGGTGGAGGGGTTCGCGTTCCCGGCGCTCGACGCCGCGAGCGTCCAGTTCCACCCCGAGGCGGGTCCCGGCCCGCACGACGCGTGGCCCGTGCTCGAGAGCTGGGTCGAGGGGCTGCGTGCCCGCTAGACGCGACCTCGAGTCGATCTGCGTGATCGGCTCCGGCCCGATCGTGATCGGGCAGGCGTGCGAGTTCGACTACGCCGGGTGCCAGGCGCTCAAGGTGCTGCGCGAGGACGGCTACCGCACGATCGTCGTCAACTCGAACCCGGCGACGATCATGACCGACCCCGGCTTCGCGGACCGGACCTACATCGAGCCGCTCGACCTCGAGGGCGTCACGGACGTCCTCCGGCGGGAACGCCCGGACGGCCTGCTCCCGACCCTCGGCGGCCAGACCGCGCTCAACCTCGCGATGGAGCTCGAGGCGGACGGCGTCCTCGAGGAGCTCGGGGTCGAGCTGCTCGGGGCGAGCGTCGACGTGATCCGCAGGGCAGAGGATCGCGAGCTGTTCCGTGCCGCCGTGCAGAGCTGCGGCCTGGCCGTCCCGGAGTCCCTGATCGTCGAGTCCCTCGCCGACCTCGACGGAAGCCTCGTCCCGGCGGTCGTGCGCCCGGCGTTCACCCTCGGAGGCCATGGCGGCGGCTTTGCCGAGGACGTCGACGCCCTGTACCGCCAGGTCGAGCGCGGCCTTGCCGAGAGCCCGATCGGCCAGGTGCTCGTCGAGGAGTCGATCCGCGGCTGGGACGAGTTCGAGCTCGAGGTGATCAGGGACCGCGCGGACAACGTGGTGATCGTCTGCTCGATCGAGAACCTGGACCCGATGGGCGTCCACACCGGCGACTCGGTCACGGTCGCGCCGCAGATGACGCTCTCCGACGAGGCGTACCAGGAGCTTCGCGATGCGTCTGCCGCGGTGATCCGGGCGGTCGGCGTCGAGACGGGCGGCTCCAACATCCAGTTCGCGCGCAGCCGCGAGAGCGGGGCGCTCCGCGTGATCGAGATGAACCCACGCGTGTCGCGCTCCTCGGCTCTCGCCTCGAAGGCGACGGGCTACCCGATCGCCAAGGTCGCAGCGAAGCTGGCGGTCGGCTACACGCTCGACGAGATCCCGAACGACCTCACGAAGACGACGCCCGCGAGCTTCGAGCCGACGCTCGACTACGTCGTCGTCAAGTTCCCGCGCTTCGCCTTCGAGAAGTTCCCCGGCGCGGACACGACGCTCGGCACGCAGATGAAGTCGGTGGGCGAGGCGATGGGGATCGGGCGCACCTTCACCGAGGCGTTCCTCAAGGCATTCGGCTCGCGCGAGCTCGACCCCGGCTCGCCGACGCCGTGGGCGACGATCGACGACCTGCCGGACGGGCTGCATCCGTGGTTCGTCGAGCAGCTCGAGGCCGCGAAGCGGGAGCTCCGCACGGGCGACATCCGCCGCGCGAAACGCGCGGGCTGGGGCGACGACTCGATCGGAGCGGCCTGGGGCACGTCCGGCGACGACGTGCGCCGGACCCGGTACGCGCGCGGCATCCGGCCGTCGTACCGCCGCGTCGACTCGTGCGGTGGTGAGGTCGAGGCGGGCTCGAACTACTTCTATTCGACCTGGGGCGAAGACGACGAGGTCCCGCCGGCGGGCGACGCGCCGCGCGTCGTGATCCTCGGGTCGGGGCCGAACCGGATCGGGCAGGGCATCGAGTTCGACTACTGCTGCGTCCACGCCGTCAAGACGTTCCGGTCGCTCGGCTACGAGGCGGTGATGGTCAACTGCAACCCCGAGACCGTCTCCACGGACTACGACACGTCCGACCGGCTCTACTTCGAGCCGCTCTCGCCCGAAGAGGTGCTGGCCGTCCTCGACCGCGAGCGCCCGCTCGGGGTGGTGACGCAGTTCGGCGGGCAGACGCCCCTCCGCCTGGCCCGCCACATCGAGGCCGCCGGCTACAGGATCCTCGGGACCCCGCACGCTGCGATCGACCTCGCCGAGGATCGCGAGCGCTTCGGGGCGCTCGCCCGCGAGCTCGGCGTCCGCTGTCCCCCGTGGGCGACCGTCGAAGGCGAGGACGAGGCCGTCGCCTCCGCCCGGCAGATCGGCTACCCGGTGCTCGTGCGGCCCTCGTACGTCCTCGGCGGCCGCGCGATGCGGATCTGCGACGACGAGACCGACCTGCGCGCGGCGATGGCGGCGGTCTCCGGTCCCGTGCTCGTC
>DASSVY010000298.1:0-6641 GCA_035705535.1 Gaiella sp.
TCCAGCAGGCACGCCTCTTCGGCGAGACCGCAGGCGTCACGGGCGTCGCATTGACGAAGCTCGACGGCTCCGCAAAGGGCGGCGTCGCGATCCCGATCGCGTACGAGCTCGGCCTGCCGGTGAAGCTCATCGGCGTCGGCGAGGGGCTCGACGACCTCCGCCCGTTCGACGCGCACGACTACGCGACGGCGCTCCTGCGCGACTGAGCGCCGCCCCGGCCGACAGGGGGTTGCCGGCTCCGCCGTACCTCACTACAACGAGTGAGTCACTACCCCTTCAGGGGGAGGGGAGAGGAGGAGGAGTCGCATGGCGGTATCGGTCGTCGCCCACTTTCCGGAGCTGAGCGCGGAGCTCTACGACGAGGTCATCGCGTCGCTCGACCTCGACGCGAATCCGCCGGCCGGAGCGATCCTGCACGTCGCCGGAGAAGGCGACGGATCGATCACGACGTCGGAGATCTGGCAGACGGAGCAGACGTTCAGGGCCTACCTGGACTATCGCCTGCGACCGGCGCTGCGGCTGCATGGTGTGCATCGCGATCCTCTCGTCGAGGTCGCGCCGCTCCACAACGTGTACGCACCGGAGATCTTCACGATCGAGCGGATGGGCTCGGTCTCGCTGCCTGCCCACGCGGACGGCGCTCGGTTCTAGCTCCTCTTCGGGGGCGGCGAGGCGCACGGCGTTTGCGCACCGACCGGGGGAGCGGATACCCTCGTTCGAGTGATTCCCGTCGCTGGTTCCCGACGCCCAGAGGAGCGTGCACCGCATGGCCGTTAGCGTTGTCATCCGGTATCCGGACCTTCCCGCGGAGACGTACGACCAGGTCATCGCGTCGCTCGACCTGGACGCGAACCCACCCGCAGGGGCGATCCTGCACGTTGCAGGCGCGGCCGAGCACGGCTTTCTCATCGCCGAGGTCTGGCAGACCGAGCAGACCTTTCAGGCGTTCTTCGACTATCGCCTGCGGCCCGCCGTGCGGATGCACGGGGTGCACAGCGAGCCAACCGTCGAGATTGCGCCCCTCCGCAACATCTTCGCCGCCGAGATGGGGATCGTCGAGCGGCTCGGATCGGTCTCGCTGCCCGCGACGTACGCGGGTGCGGTGCTCTAGGCAGAGACTGCAGCGTCCTTTTCGCTCTAGCCCCCGCCGCCGGCGAGCGTCGATGCGCGGTTCGACACCGTCGCGGTGTGGCTCGGCGCCGGCTGCTCCTATCCTGGCTGTGTGAGCGAGCGCGAGGCCCTGTTCGAGGTGCGCCCGTGGGGTGTCGACGAGTGTCTCGTGGCGCTCCTCGGCGAGCAGGGCGCGAAGGAGTTCCGCGCGCTGTTCGACGCGTTCCCGGACCCGGTCGGGATTCTCTGGCCGCTGCGTGGCGACGACGGCCGGATCGTCGACTTCGCCTTCGGCTACGGCAACCTCGCGATGCTTTCGGGCTTCCGGCTCCCGGTCGGGACACCCGAGCGCTACACGCTCCTGCAGGCGTTGCCGAGCATGCGCGGGAGCCGCGCCCTCGCCGAGTACGTCCGCGTCTGCGAGACCGGCGAGCCCTGGGTCAGCGAGGTGACCTACGACACGCCGTTCGCGGACGGGTACATGGTCGGCACGTTCGTCCTGCGCGTCGCAAAGCTGGGAGACGGGGTGATCACCTTTCTCGACGAGGTGACGGGCCAGCGGCGCATGGAGGCCGATCTCCAGGCGTACGCAAACCTCGTCGCCCACGATCTGAGCGAGCCGCTCGCGAGCATGCAGCTCCTCGTCACCCTGCTCGAGCAGCGCCCCGACACGCCTCCGTCCCCGGAGGTGCTGCGACAGCTGCGGAGCAGCGCGGAGCGCGCGCGTGAGCTGATCGACGGCGTGCTCGCATACGCCCGTTCCGGCGAGCTGCGCACGGAGCGCGTCGACCTCGCGCGCGTCGTGGCCGAGGTTGCTGCGGATCTCCGTCCGGCGCTCGAGGCGCACGGCGAGCTCCTCGTCGGTGAGCTGCCAGAGGTCGAGGCGGACCCGCGTCAGCTGAGGCGCGTCTTCCAGAACCTCGTCTCGAACGCGCTGCGGTTTCGTCGGGGAGACACCGTGCTGATCGAGGTGTCGGCGCTGCGGGATGCCCGCGAGTTCGTCGTGAGCGTCCGCGACGACGGAATCGGCGTCCCACAGGAGCACGGGAGACGGGTCTTCGCGATGTTCTCCCGGCTCGACACGAGCGCGGAGGGGATCGGCCTCGGGCTGGCCGTCTGCCGCAGGATCGTCGAGGCGCACGGCGGGCAGATCTGGGTGGAGCCCGCGGACGGCGGCGGCAGCGTCTTCCGCTTCACGCTTCCGCGCTGAGCCCTCCGAGCGACGCCCGGTACCGTTCTCAGCCGTGTTCGACGCGCTGTCCAACCGCCTCCAAGACGCGCTCGGCGACCTCGGGCGCCGCAGCAAGCTCGACGAGGAGACGGTCACGCGTGCCACGCGCGAGATCCGCCTGGCGCTGCTCGAGGCCGACGTCGACTTCGAGGTCGTGAAGCAGTTCGTCGACTCGGTGCGGGAGCGCGCGCTCGGCCAGGACGTCCTCAAGGGGCTCGACCCCGGTCAGCAGGTCGTGAAGATCGTCCACGAGGAGCTGACCGAGCTGATGGGCTCGGCCGACTCGAAGCTCGTGTTCGGCCGGCCCCCGACCGTCGTCCTCCTCTGCGGCCTCCAGGGCTCGGGCAAGACGACGGCCGCCGCGAAGCTCGCGCTCCATCTGCGGCGGCACGAGAAGAAGTCGCCGGGCCTCGTCGCCGCCGATCTCCAGCGCCCCGCCGCGATCGACCAGCTCGAGCAGCTGGGGCGCCAGATCCAGGTGCCCGTCTACCGCACGGAGACCGCCGACGCCGTCACGGCCGCGCGGGAAGGGCTCGAGCGCGCGACGGCCGACAGCTGCGACGTCGTGATCGTCGATACCGCGGGTCGGCTCCAGATCGACGAGGCGCTGATGGGCGAGCTCGCCCAGGTCCGCGACGCGGTCAAGCCGTTGAACGTCCTCCTGGTGCTCGACGCGATGACCGGGCAGGAGGCAGTCTCGGTCGCCCGCGCGTTCCAGGAGCGCATCGCGTTCGACGGGATCGTGCTGACGAAGCTCGACGGCGACGCCCGCGGTGGTGCCGCGCTCTCGGTCAAGGCCGTCACCGGTCGCCCGGTGAAGCTCGCCTCGGTCGGCGAGAAGCTCGACCAGCTCGAGGTCTTCCACCCGGACCGCATGGCGTCGCGGATCCTGGGCATGGGAGACGTGCTCACGCTGATCGAGAAGGCGGAGCAGGCGGTCGAGCGCGACGAGCAGGAAGAGCTCGAGCGCAGGATGATGGCCGGGCAGTTCACGTTCGACGACTTCCTCGCCTCGACGCGGATGCTCAAGAAGATGGGGCCGCTCAAGGGCGTGATGAACCTCGTCCCCGGAATGGGGCGGCAGCTCGAGGGCCTCGAGGTGGACGACGGCCAGATGGCCCGCGCAGAGGCGATCGTGCTCTCGATGACACCGCACGAGCGGCGGACGCCGCATCTGATCAACGGCCCCCGGCGCCGCCGGATCGCGGCGGGCAGCGGGACGACGATCGAAGACGTCAACCGCCTGCTCCAGGCGCGCAAGCAGATGGAGAAGATGATGCGCGCGATGGGGAAGGGGAAGATGCCCTCGCTGCCCGCCGAGCTGACCGGCGCGGCCGGACGACCCAAGCGGGGCCGCCGCTAGCGGACGCGTCCGCAAGTACAAGGGGTTGCCTGGCGGCCCGCAGACACATCGCATCCAGTCGTCCTCGGTCACCCCGATACCTGAAGGTATCGGGGCTCCCTGCGTCCTAGGGCTGCTTGGTCTGCGAACCGCCAACCACGACCGAACTTACGTACGCGTCCACTAGGACCGCGTTGGCCGGTTTCCGGCACAATGGTGCGTCGCACACACGACGAAGGGATTTCACGGCATGGCAGTACGGATCAGGTTGACGCGGGTCGGTTCGAAGAAGAACCCGATCTACCGCGTCGTGGTCGCCGACGGGCGCTCCCCGCGGGACGGCCGCTTCATCGAGATCGTCGGCCGGTACAACCCGCAGACGCAGCCGTCGACGATCGACCTCGACGCCGACAAGGTGAAGGGGTGGCTCGAGAAGGGCGCACAGCCCTCCGGTCCCGTCGCGCGCCTCATCAAGGCCGCGGGCATCCAGTAGGCGCGGCGCGTGGAGGAGCTGCTCGCCTGGATCGCGCGGGGGCTCGTCGACGAGCCGGACGCAGTGCGGGTCGAGCGGGTCGAGGAGGCCGATGCGGTCGTCCTACGCCTCTCCGTCGCGCCCGACGACGTCGGCAAGGTGATCGGCCGCCAGGGCCGTGTCGCCCGCGCGCTCCGCACGCTCGTCCGCTCCGCGGGCGCCCGAGGGGACAAGCGGCTGGTCCTCGAGATCCAGAGTTGAGTGTCCATGCTGATCCCGATCGGGAGCGTCGGGCGGCCGCACGGGCTCGACGGGGCCTTCGTCGTCGAGCGGGCCAGCCAGGACGATCGGCGATGGCGCGTCGGCGCGACCGTCCTGGCGGACGGCGTGCCGGCCACGGTCGTCCTCACTCGGAAGGCGGGCGGCGGCCGACGTGTGATCCGCCTCGACCGCGAGGTGCCGCGTGGCACCGAGCTGGCGATCGACGCTGCCGAGCTGCCCGCCCCCGAGCCGGACAGCTATTACGTGTTCCAGCTCGTCGGGCTTCGGGCGGTCGACGAGGAGGGAGCATCGCTCGGTCGGGTCGTGGAGGTGCATCCGGGCGCCGCGAACGACAATGTCGAGCTCGACGACGGCAGGCTCGTCCCGCTCGTCGAGGACGCTGTACGCGACGTCGACCTCGAGGCCGGGACGCTGATCGTCGCCCGGAGCTTCTTGCTCTAGCCGCCGCCCGGACCGCGGTCCCCGGCCGTTCGCCCGCGGCGAGGGGTACCCTGGGTCGTCCCGTGCGCATCGACGTCTTCACCCAGGTTCCGCACGCATTCGGTTGGCTCACCGAGCAGCAGCCGCTCGCAGGCGTGCTCGGCGGCGAGCTCGAGCTTCGCCTGTTCAACTACCGCGACACCACGCCGCTCCGCGCGGGCCAGGTCGACGACGATCCCTACGGTGGCGGCCCGGGCATGCTCCTGCGCGTCGATGTCGTCGACGCTGCGCTCCAGGCCGCATACGGGGCGGCCCGGCCCGCCCGAATCGTCGCCCTCACCCCGACCGGCCGCCAGCTCGACCAGCCGCTCGTCGAGGAGCTGGCCGGCGCGAGCGAGGTGGCGCTGCTCTCGTCCCGGTTCGAGGGCTTCGACGAGCGGATCGTCGCGGAGCTTTGTACCGACGCGGTCTCGATCGGTCCGTACGTCCTCTCCGGTGGCGAGCTGCCGGCGATGATCATGCTCGACGCGATCGCCCGCAGGGTGCCCGGCGCCCTGACCGACGGCTCGGGCGAGCACGAGAGCTTCTCGATCGCGCTCGATGGAGGGCTCGAGCACCCCCACTACACGCGGCCGGCGGAGTACCGCGGGTGGAGCGTCCCGACCGTGCTCCTCTCTGGGGACCACGGCGAGATCGAGCGGTGGCGGCGTGAGCAGAGCCGGGTCAGGAGCATCCGCTGAGCGACGTCCACCAGGGCGATCCCTCGCCCGACGCCGACGTCTCGACTCCACGCCCGGCGCCACTGCCCGGGACGGGCGAGGCGCCCGCGGGCGACGGAGAGCCGGCGGGCTGGCCGACGACGCCGGCGGACATCCCCTATGCGGGCGCGTCCGAGCGCGACCTCGTCGAGACGCACGAGCCCGCGCCGGCGCCGAGGCACCATTCCCGCAACCCCGTCGACCGCCTCACGCGAGGGCTTCCGGATCCCATCCGCGTCGTGGTCGACTGGGCGGTCACGATCATCGCGGCCGTCGCGATCGTGCTCCTGGTCAAGGCGTACGTCGTGAACCCGTACAAGATCCCGTCCTCGTCGATGGAGCCGACGCTCCACTGCGCGCGCCCCAAAGTCGGCTGCGAGGCGCGCTTCGACGACCGCGTGCTCGCCAATCGCTTCATCTTCCACTTCCGCGATCCGCATCGCGGCGAGATCGTCGTGTTCGACACCCCGCCGGCCGCGCGCGTCGCCTGCGGCGAGGGAGGCACCTTCGTCAAACGCGTGATCGGGCTTCCGGGCGAGACGGTCGAGGTTCGCCTCGACACGAAGGGCAAGGGGCTCGTCTACATCGACGGAAAGCGCCTGGACGAGCCGTACATCAAGCCCGACCGCCTGCCGGACAAGGCCTACGGGCCACAACGCGTGCCCGAGGGCGACTACTTCATGATGGGCGACAACCGTGCGCAGTCGTGCGACTCGCGCGAGTGGGGGCCGGTCCCGCGCGGCAATCTGATCGGCAAGGTCTTTGCGACGTACTGGCCTCCGAATCGCATTTCGTTCCATTGATCGCGACACGGGCGGCTTGCTCTCGCGCGCGTGCGCAGTTGCGACCGCGAGAGCGGGCGCCTTCAGGGGTCTGCCCCGCCGCAGGCGGGGATCAAGCGGCGGGATTCCGCTCCTGCGGAATCCCGCTTCGCGAGCTAATGGAACGAAATGCGATTCGGAGGCCAGTACGTCGCAAAGACCTTGCCGATCAGATTGCCGCGCGGGACCGGCCCCCACTCGCGCG
>DASSVY010000299.1:0-4782 GCA_035705535.1 Gaiella sp.
CTGGGTTCGCCGCTGGATCGTGTGGAACGAGCCGAACCAGCGCCGCTGGCTGCTGCCGCCGTCGCCGGCGGTGTACGTGGCGAAGCTCCTGAACCCCGGCGGCGCCGCCATCAAGGACGTCATCCCCAAGGCCTCGATCGGCGGCGGCGCGACCGCCCCGCGCGGAGCGAGCGGCGGGATGTCGCCGGTCGACTTCATGCGCGGCATGGGTCGCGCGGGCGCGCGCCTGGACGCGTACGCGCATCATCCGCATCCGCTGTCGCCGGCCGAGACGCCGTTCTCGGGCGGCTGCTCCTGGTGCCGGACGATCAGCATGGCCACGCTCGATCGCCTCGTCGACGAGACGCGAGCCGTCTTCGGACCGCGCACGCGCATCTGGCTCACCGAGCTCGGGTACCAGACGAACCCGCCGGACAAGATCCTCGGCGTCACGTGGGCGAAGCAGGCGCGAGACGTCGCGGAGGCCCAGCTGCGGGCGTACAAGGCCAGCCGAGTCGACCTGCTCATCCAGTACCTCGTGCGCGACGAGCCGAAGCTGGGAGCGTGGCAGAGCGGCCTCGAGACCGTCACCGGGAAGGTGAAGCCGGCGATGGCGTCGTTCACGCTCCCGCTCGCGCAGGTCTCGCGCACCGGTCTCGCGACCGGCGTCTGGGGTCAGGTGCGCCCGGGGACGGGCCCCCGGCCGTACGTCCTCGAGCGCCGCGGGACCGGTGGCTGGGCGCGGGTCGGCGGCGAGGGGACGACGAATGCGCAGGGCTTCTTCACGAGAACCATTCGCGCGGGAGAGGGCACGCAGCTGCGGCTCTACGACCCCGAGACGCGGCGGTCGAGCCCGACGCTCGTCGTCCGCTGACGACGTTCGACCGGCCATCGCCGGTGCTGTAGGGTCGCCGTCATGATCCGGTTCCTCGTCCGGACGCTCGTCGCCGTCGCCGCCAACGCCGTCGGGTTGATCGTGGCGTCGATCGTCCTCGACGGCTTCTCGATCAACGTCGCGTCGTTCATCGTCGCCGTCGTCATCTTCACGATCGTCTTCGCCGTGCTCACGCCGTTCCTCGCCGTGCAGCTGCGGAGATTCGGCAACGGCGCGATCGGCGCGACCGCACTGATCGCGACGCTCGTCTCGCTGGTCATCACGGACCTGGTCTCGGACGGCTTCTCGATCAGCGGCGTCGGCACCTGGATCGCAGCGGCGGTGATCGTCTGGCTGGCGGCCCTGGTTGCCGCGTTCGTCCTGCCCTTCCTCGGGCTCAAGAAGTACCTCGAAGAGAACCGAAGCTAGCCCGACGCGACCAGGGCGACCGCCACGAGCGCGAGCCCGACGCCGGCGAGCTGGAGGCCGCGGAGCCGCTCGTGGAGGACGAGCGCCGCGAGGAACGTGGTCGTCACCGGATAGAGCGAGGCGAGGACCGACGCCACCGACACGGGGCCTCGCTGCAAGGCGAGCAGCAACGTCACCGCAGCCCCGACCTCCAACACGCCGATCAGCGCGATCCGGGGGACCACTGTGCGCGGGACCGCGAGGCCCCGCGTGACCGCGAGCGCCAGCGCCACGACGACCACGGTCGATGCGATGCGGGAGATCGCGACCGGCCACATACCGGCGTCCTCGTGCACGCGCGCGAGGGACACGTAGAAGAGGCCGAACAGGAGACCGGCGGCGAACGCGAGCGGGAGCGCGCCGAGCCCGGTGCCTCTGGTGGTCTCGACCGCGTCGGGCGCGAGCGACACGAGCGCGATGGCGGCCACGGCGAGGACGATCCCCGCGACCGCGGTCGCGCCCGGGCGCTCCCCCGACGCGAGCGCGTAGACGACGGGAACGACCGCCCCGGTCACCGCGGCGACCGGAGCGACGAGGCTGATCATGCCTCGTGTCATCGCCGTGTAGAAGATCACCAGGCCAAGCCCCACGGCGACGCCGCTCGCGGCCGACCATGCGGCGTCGACGCCGGTCACGCGCTCTGCGTCGACGACGAGCGCGGCCGGGATCGCAAGCGCCAGCCCTACCGCCTGCGCGAGCGCGGCGACCCTGACCGGGCTGAGGTTGCGCGACAAGAAGCCGCCGATGAAGTCCGCGCCGCCGACGAGGAGCGCCGAGGCGATTGCGAGGACGGCGGTCAACGAAGCCTTTCGGGCGGGCTCAGGGCTCGGCGTCGCGTCGGACGGGCGCCCACGCGGGCGCTCTCCGGTCGAGGAACGCGCGGAGCCCCTCCTGCCCCTCGTCGCTCGTCCGCCGCTCGGCGATCCGCCGCGCCGTCTCGGGGCCGTCCGGCCGCTCGAGCAAGAGCCGCTTTGCATGCCGTGCCGCACGTGGTCCGGCGGTGCGGAGCTCGCTGAGAATCCGCTCGAGCGCCGCGTCGAGGTCGGCGGACACCTCGTGCACGAGCCCCATCGCAAGCGCGGTCGCCGCATCGAAGCGCTCGCCCGTGACGAAGTACCGCCGGGCGGCACTCTCGCCGATCTTCCGCAGCGCGAAGGGCGAGATCACCGCGGGCACGATCCCGAGCTTCACCTCCGAGAACGCGAACACCGCGCGAGGCTCCGCGATCACGATGTCGCTGCACGCGACGAGGCCGATCCCGCCCCCCAGCGCGTGCCCCTGGACGAGCGCGACGACCGGGGCGGGGCACCCGTCGATCGCCTCGAACATCCGCCGCATGGCATTCGCGTCGGCGACGTTCGCCTCGACGTCGAGGTCGGCCGAGGCGCGCATCCACTCGACGTCGGCGCCCGCGCAGAAGCTCGGCCCCTCGCCGGCGAGCACGACCGCGCGGGAGGTCCCGACGTCGACGAAGGCCTCGGAGAGCTCGGCGATCAGCGCCGGGTCGAATGCGTTCCGCGTCTCGGGCCGGGCGAGCGTGACGCGGAGGACGTCGTTCTCCCGCTCGATCCGAAGCGCGCTCACGGCGGACAGCCTAAGGTTTCGCGCGTGACGCGCCTGCACGGCACGATCGCCGCCGCCGCGACACCTCTGCGCGAGGGCGGTAGCAGCCTGGACGAGGGCGCCTTCGGGCCGTATGCCGACTTCCTCGTCGGTGCGGGCCTGGACGGGATCCTCGCGTTCGGAACGAACGGTGAGGCGGTGCTGCTCTCGGTGGAGGAGCGGCGCCGCGGGCTCGAGCTCTGGCTCGAGAGCGTCGCGGGGCGCGCGCTCGTCGCCGCCCATTGCGGCGCGCAGACGACCGCGGACACGGTGGCGCTCGCGGCGCACGCTGCGGAGGCGGGCGCCGACGCGGTCGCCGTGATCGGCCCGCCGTACTTCAAGCTCGACCCGCCCGCGCAGGAGGCTCACCTGCTGGCCGCCGCCAGGGCGTGCGCCCCGCTGCCGTTCTACGTCTACGAGTTCGCCGCGACGGCGGGCTACGCGTTCGACCAGGCAATGCTGGCCCGCCTGCGCGACGAGGCGGAGAACGTCGCCGGGATGAAGGTCTCGGACAGCCCCTGGGATGCTTTCGCGCGCTATCTCCTCGACGGGTTCGACATCTTCGTCGGCCCCGAGGCCCTGATCCACCGCGGCCGCGAGGCGGGTGCGATCGGAGCGGTGTCGGCCCTCGCGTCCGCGTTTCCCGAGGAGGTCGCGGCCGTCGTCCGCGAGCCCTCCGAAGCGGGAGCCGCCGGGCTCGCGGCGCTGCGGGAGCGGATGGAGTCGTTCCCGCGCCACGCGGCGCTGAAGCGGGTGGTCGGGTGGAAGGGCGTGCCGCTGCGCCCGGACGTGCGGCCGCCGCTTCGCGATCTCGACACGACGGAGGTCGCGGCGCTCGAGGCCTGGCTCGGGGCCGAGGTCGGAGCCCGCGCGGCGTGACGGTCGCGGGCCGCACGAACGCCGTGCTCCGCGCGGGGATCCTGCGCGCCGCCGGCGATCGCCACGTCCAGGGCTTCATGGGCCGCTACGGGATGCGGCTCGGCGCTGCGCGCTTCGTCGCAGGTGAGAACCTCGACGAGTGCGTCGCCGTCCTCCGGCGGCTGGCCGATCAGGGGCTCCACACGAACACGACGCTGCTCGGCGAGAGCGTCCGCGACCGCGCAGAGGCGGAGGCCGTCGCGGAGGAGTACGGGCGCGTGCTCGAGCAGCTCCACGCCGAGGAGCTTCCGTGCAACGTCGCGCTCAAGCTGACCCATCTCGGGCTCGAGCTCGACGAGGAGGTCGCATACGCAAACGTCGAGCGGGTCGTCGCCGTTGCAGAGCGCCTCGGCAACTTCGTCCGGATCGACATGGAGCACTCGAGCGTCGTCGACGCGACGCTGCGCATCTACCGTCGGTTGCGCGACGCGGGCCACGACCGGGTCGGCACCGTGCTGCAGGCATACCTGTTCCGAACGGAGCACGACCTCGACTCGCTGCTCCCGCTCGCGCCCAACCTCCGCTTCGTGAAGGGCGCGTACCTCGAGCCGCCCGAGATCGCCTACGCGGACAAGGCCGACGTCGACGAGGCGTACTTCCGGCTCGTCCAGACGGCGCTCCGTGGGGGTGCGTACGCGGCGATCGCGACCCACGACGAGGCGCTGATCGAACGGTGCCTCGCCTTCGCGGAACGCGAGGGGATCGGCCGCGACCGCCTCGAGCTACAGATGCTCTTCGGCGTACGGCCCGGGCTGCAGCTCGAGCTCGTCCGCCGCGGCTACAAGGTGCTCGTCGCGACGCCCTACGGGCCTGAGTGGTACCCGTACCTGATGCGCCGCCTGGCAGAGCGGCCCGCCAACCTCGGCTTCTTCGCGCGGAACCTCGTCCGCCGCTAGCGACCTGCGCGGCAGTTGCGACCGCGAAGCGGGCGCCTTCAGGGA
>DASSVY010000300.1:0-5591 GCA_035705535.1 Gaiella sp.
GCCGGCGAGGAGCTCGGCGGTGCCTCGCTCCGCGCGGTCGAGATCGGCCCGCACGGTTGCCGGCTCAGCGAGGACGAGCGCGGTCTCCGCCTCGGAGAGGGCGCGCTGGATCTCGGACGCCGCGTCCCATGGCTGACGCACGGCCGCGTGGCCGACGCCGGCGAGCGCGAGGCTCAACGCGACGACCCCGATGAGCGCGACGAGCCGCACGCCTACTGGGCGATCTTCACCTTGAGCCGGGCGGCCGCCTGCGTCACCTGACCGGCGATCGCCGTCGCGCGCTCCTGCGCCTGCCGGCCGAGGATGTCGGCCTGCTGCGGGGTGAAGCGCCGACCTGCGTTCTCCTGCTTCCGCAGCTTGGCGACGAAGGCGTGGAGCGCGTCGAGGTCGCGCTTCGTCTGCGCCGCCTGGGCAGAGTCGACGCCTGCGATCGACGGCCGGATGCCGGCGTAGATGACGCGCAGGCCGCCGAGGATGTCCCCGATGTCCGACAGGCGCGACACGACGTTGAACGCTTCGGAGCTCGCCCTGTCGCCGAGCACGAAGCGAGAGGTCTTCCACTGCCCGAAGTACTCGCTCATCGTCGGCACCATCACGACGACGGACGTGAACGCGTCCGAGGACGTCGGCTGCCACGCGCGGGCGGCGCGGTCGAGACGGCCGGCGTAGACGACGAACGCGTCGACGGCGGCCTTGAACGCGTTCGGCTCGGGCAGCACCTCGCCGAACTCGAGCCTCCCGTCGCCGTCGAGGTCGGCCTTGCCGGAGACGAGCGCGGGAAGGGTGCCCCACAACATCCCCTCGGTGAGGTTGTAGAGGTTCCCCGGCTTGCGCAAGACCTTGCCGTTCGGGAGCTCGAGGTCGAACGGAACGGCGCTCGCCGGGTCCTCGGCCGCGCTCGACCCTGCGTCCAGGATCACGTCGTACGCCGCAAGTGACGGCGTGCCCGCGACGATCCCCTCCACGCGCTCGTACACGGGGTTGCCCTGCACCCAGAGCTGCTTTGCGCGCAGGAGGTCGCGGCGCACCGTGCGATCGCGCGCAAGCGCCGACGGCTTGAACCCGTCGCGCTTCGCGCGGGCGTAGTACCGGTCGCCGATGGCCTTGAACTCGCGCGTGAACGCAGTCAGCTGCGTGGTGTGGGTGAGGAGGTAGGACTTCACGGGTCCGAGCCGCGCGGGCACGGGGGCGGACACAGCCGCTCCGGCCTCGGCCGAGAGCGCGGCAAGGAGAGCCACCGCGGCCGCGCACAGGATCGTCGAAGCCCGGGTGATCGTCATCGGCGGGACACTAGCCGGACCCGACATTTCTTGTAAGGGTAACCTTACATCGTCCGTCCGGGATTCCTGCTCCGCCTGTGCGAGCCTATCCTCCAGGGCCATGCAGGCGACCGCGCCGACGCCCTGGAGCACCCGCTGAGCGGCGCGCGGACGCTGCCGTACGCCTGGTACGCGGACCCGGCCGTGCTCCGCGTCGAGCAGGAGCGCGTCTTTGCGCGCTCCTGGCAGTACGCGACGCGGACCGAGCTCGTCGCCGAGCCCGGCAGCATGACTCCCGCGTGGGCGGGGACGCTGCCGGTGCTCGTCGTGCGCGGTGCCGATGGCGAGCTTCGCGGGTTCGTCAACGTCTGTCGCCACCGAGGGCACCTGCTCTGCCAGACCGACACGCGCCGCGAGACGATCCAGTGCCCGTACCACGCGTGGACCTACGACCTCGACGGCTCGCTCCGGAACGCGCCGCGGGCCGACCGGGAGCGCGCCCTCGACCGGGAGACGCTCTCGCTCGTGCCCGTCCCGGCCGAGGCCTGGGGGCCGTTCGTGTTCGTCAACCCCGACCGTGAGACAGAGCCCCTCGCGAGCGCGCTCGGCGATCTCCCCCGGCTCCTTGCCGAGGGCGGCGTCGACGTCGACCGGCTCCGCTTCCACTCACGCGCCGAGAGCGCCGAGTACGCGTGCAACTGGAAGGTCTGCGCCGAGAACTTCCTCGAGTGCTACCACTGCGCGGTCGCGCACCCGAGCCTCGCGAAGACGCTCGACGTGTCGCACGACGCCTACGCCCTCGAGCACGACGGGATGCGTCTCTCGCAGTTCTCGCCGCCGCGCGGAAGCGACGGTGCGGCGTACGAGACCGAGGGCCCGATCGAGCGCGGCCAGTTCCACTTCCTCTTCCCGGGCACGGTCGTCAACGTGATGCCCGGCCGGCAGAACCTCTCGATCGGCCCGATCGTCCCGCGCGGGCCGGAGCGGACGCACCGCTTCCTCGACTACTTCGTCGGCGACGACGTCGACGGCGACTGGCTGCGCGGCTTCCTCGAGCTCGACGAGAAGGTCGGCGCAGAGGACCGCGTGCTCGTCGAGGCGGTGCAGCGGGGGATCGGGAGCGGCGGCCTCGACTCAGGCGTGCTGCTACCCGAGTCGGAGCAGCTGATCGCACGCTTCCAGGCGCTCGTGCTCGAGGCGCTCGGGAACTGACGAGCTCAGCCCGGCCGTACGAGCGGCTTGTAGGCGATGCGGTGCGGCTCGAGCGCCTCGGGTCCGCGCGTCTCGCGCACCCAGTCCGCGTACTCCTGGTACGAGCCCTCGAACCACGTCACCTGCGAGTCGCCCTCGAAGGCGAGCATGTGCGTCGCGACGCGATCGAGGAACCAGCGGTCGTGCGAGATCACGACGGCGCAGCCCGCGAAGTCGTTGAGCGCCTCCTCGAGCGCACGGAGCGTGTCGACGTCGAGATCGTTCGTCGGCTCGTCGAGCAGTAGCAGGTTCCCGCCGGAGCGAAGGAGCTTGGCGAGGTGTACGCGGTTCCGTTCGCCGCCCGACAGGTCTTTCACGAGCTTCTGCTGGTCGCCGCCCCGGAAGTTGAACCACGAGACGTACTGGCGTGAGTTGACCTCCCGCTTGCCGAGCTCGATCGTGTCCTGGTTCCCCGAGATCTCCTTCCAGACCGTGTTCGTCCCTTCGAGCGACGAGCGGGACTGGTCGACGTACGCGAGCTCAACGGTCTCGCCGACCTCGAGCAACCCCGCGTCGGGCTGCTCCTCACCCGCGATCATGCGGAAGAGGGTCGTCTTCCCCGCGCCGTTCGGCCCGATCACGCCGACGATCCCACCGGGCGGCAGGTCGAAGGTGAGGTCCTCCACCAGGAGCCTGTCGCCGAACCCCTTCTGCACGTGGTCGGCGCGGACGACGACATCGCCGAGTCGGGGGCCCGCCGGGATGTGGATCTCGACCGTGTCGAGCCGGGTCGCCTGGTCCTCGGCGAGAAGCTTCTCGTACGCAGTGAGGCGCGCCTTCGACTTCGCGTGCCGCGCGGTCGGGCTCATCCGTACCCACTCGAGCTCGCGCTGGAGCGTGCGGCGCCTCGCGGCGTTCTGCTTCTCCTCCGTCGCGAGCCGGGCCTCCTTCTGCTCGAGCCACGAGGAGTAGTTGCCCTGGAACGGGATCCCGCGGCCGCGGTCGAGCTCGAGGATCCAGCCGGCCACGTTGTCGAGGAAGTACCGATCGTGGGTGACCGCGATCACGGTGCCGCGGTAGCTCTCGAGATGCCGCTCGAGCCACGCGACCGACTCGGCGTCGAGGTGGTTCGTGGGCTCGTCGAGGAGCAGCAGGTCCGGGGACGAGAGCAGCAGCCGACAGAGCGCGACGCGGCGGCGCTCGCCTCCGGAGAGGGTCGTCACGTCGCGGTCGCCGTCCGGGAGGCGAAGCGCGTCCATCGCGCGGTCGAGCGTCTGGTCGAGGCTCCATGCGTCCGCGCGGTCGATCCGCTCCTGGACCGTGGCCTGCTCGACGAGCAACGCGTCGAAGTCCGCGTCGGGCTCGGCGAACGCGGCCGAGATCGCGCCGAAGCGGTCGAGGAGGTCGCGCAGCTCGCGGACGCCGTCCTCGACGTTGCCGCGCACGTCCTTCGCGCGATCCAGCTCCGGCTCCTGCGGGAGAAAGCCGACCGAGGCCTTGGGATCGAGCTCCGCCACACCGGACGACGGCTCCTCGAGCCCCGCCATGATCCGGAGCAACGTCGACTTCCCCGCCCCGTTGGGCCCGAGCACGCCGATCTTCGCGCCGTGCAGGAACGACAGCGAGATGTTCTGAAGCACCTGCCGGTCCGGGCCGTAGAACTTGTCGGCCCGATACATGGTGTAGATCACCTCGCTGCTCACGGCCGCCCAGGCTAGCCGTCGGGCGCCGCCCGACCGCCGCTTCCGTCGACGCTGCCGACAGGACGGTTCGGCTTGTCCTGTTTCGGTTAACGTGCCGACCCGTGCGTCTCTCCCTCACGCCGAGGACGAGCGAGTTCTACGTCCTCTTCGCCCGGGCGGCGGAGAACGCGCTCGACGTCGCGCGCCTCGTCGACCGACGGTTCCGCGAGCACCCGAGCTCGGGCATCACGCAGGAGCAGGTCAAGGCGGCCGAGACGGCGGGCGACGGGGTCACCTACGACCTCATCACCCTGCTCAACACGCAGTACCTGACGCCGTTCGACCGGGACGACATCTACATGCTCGCGATCCAGATCGACGACGTGGTCGACGAGCTCGAGGAGGCATCCGACCTCCTGGGGTTGTACGGCATCGAGCTTCCCACGAAGCACGCGGTGCAGCAGACGGGGCTCCTGGTCTCGGCCTGTGAGCAGCTGCTCCTCGCCTGCAACAACCTCAAGGAGTTCTCGGGAGTCCAGGAGGCGCTCGCCGAGCTGAAGCGCCTCGAGGACGAAGGCGACCGGATCCTGCGCGACGGACTCGCGGCGCTGTTCCGCGACGACGGGATCGATCCACTCGTCGTGATCCGCTGGAAGGACATCTACGACCGGCTCGAGGAGGCGCTCGACAGCTGTGAGACGGCGGCGAACACGATCGCCAACATCGTGGTCAAGAACCGCTAGGACCAGGACGCTCCGGCGATGGACTTCGAGCTCGTCGCCGTCATCGCGGTCGCCCTCTTCTTCGACTTCACGAACGGGTTCCACGACACGGCGAACTCGATCGCGACGAGCGTCTCGACGCGGGCCCTCAGCCCACGCGCCGCGGTCGCGAGCGCCGCGGTGCTGAATTTTCTCGGCGCGTTCGTCTCGGTCGCGGTCGCCGCGACGATCGCGAAGGGCATCGTCGACCAGGACGCGATCACGCTCGACATCGTGCTGGCAGGGCTCGTCGGCGCGATCACGTGGAACCTGATCACGTGGTTCGTGGGGCTGCCGTCGAGCTCGAGCCACGCGCTGATCGGCGGGATGATGGGGTCGGCGATCGCGGCGGAGGGCATCCACGTCGTCCAGTGGCAGGGGATCCTGGACAAGGTGCTGATCCCGTCCCTCATCGCCCCGCTCCTCGGCATCGTCGTCGCGTTCCTGCTGATCCTCGGCATCACCTGGCTGATCGCCCGTCGTTCGCCGGAGAAGGTCAACCGCGTCTTCCGCCGCCTCCAGCTCGTCTCGGGCGGATTCGTCGCCTTCACGCACGGGACGAACGACGCGCAGAAGACGATGGGCGTGATCACGCTCGCACTGCTGACGGCACATCCAGGCCGTGCCTTCCACGTGCCGACCTGGGTGATCGCCTCCGCGGGCGGCGCGATGGCGCTCGGGACGTACGCCGGCGGCTG
>DASSVY010000301.1:0-8927 GCA_035705535.1 Gaiella sp.
CGTAGCCGGCGGCTGACGCTCCCGCTCCCCGTCAGCCGCGCGTGCCGCTTCTGCGCCGCCGCCGAGCTTCGCGCTCGAGCTGCGGGCGCACGTTCTCCACCCAGCCGAGCGTGGCTCGCGCTTGCGCGAGCCCGTGGGCGAGCGCGATCCGGTCGTACACGGTCTGGCTGTCGGCCGGCTCGCGTTCCATCTCCTCGAACGCGGCGAGACGGCGCTCGAGACGATTCTGGTACGCCTCGAGCTGCCGCAGCGCGGCGTCGGGCGGTGCGGCGCCGGCGAGGAACAGCTTGAGGAGGAACACGGTGCCTCCGGCCTGGGACGCCTCGGTGTCGTCATTCAGCCAGGCGCGGAGCGTCGTCCGGCCGGCGCGCGTGATGCGGTACACGGCCTTGTCCGGCCGACCACGCTGCTCGACCTCGCGGCGCGTGGCGAGACCGAGGGCGACGAGCCGAGGGAGCGCCTTGTAGATCTGGCTGCGCGACGGTGCCCACATGTACCGGATGCTGCGGTCGGCGGCACGGGCGAGGTCGTAGCCGGAGCTCTCACCGGACGCGAGGAGCCCGAGCATCGCGTACTCGGTCGTCGTCAGGCGCTGTGAGGTCGCGGCCATGGCCTCGAACAGGATAGGGCCACCGCGAGCAACAAACATTGGTCGCTCGCGTCATAGTCTCGTAGAGACTAGTATTCCCGCGACCAACTGGAGGGCAAAGAATGAGAACGATCGCCGCGATCTCGATCACGACATTCCTCGCCGCCTCGCTCGTCGCGCCGGTGACCGGGCTCCCCGCGTCTGCGGCCGACCCCTGCATCCAGCAGGGCGACACGCCGGTCCACCTGAAGACGCGTGACGGCGTCGCGATCTACGGTCTCGAGGTCGGCACCGGGGCCACGGGCGTCGTGCTCGGGCATCAGTACTTCAGCGACCACTGCGAGTTCATGGCGTTCGCGCGCGAGCTCGCCGGGCTCGGGTACCGGGCGATCTCCATCGACTTCCGCGGAAATGGCCTCTCCGCCACCGGACGGTCGAACCGCCTCGACCTCGACGTCGCAGCGGCTGTCGCGCACCTACGCGCCGGAGGAGCGACGCGCGTGAAGCTCGTCGGCGCCTCGATGGGTGGGACAGCTGCGCTCGTGGCCGGCTCGTGGATCCGTCCGGCCGTGGACGGCATCGTGAGCCTCTCGGGCCCCGACTACTTCCGAGGTCTCAACGCCGTGCGGGCCGTTCAGCGCTCCAGGGTGCCCGTCCGCTTCCTCGTCTCGCGCGACGACCGCCCCTTCGCATCGGACGCAACGACGCTGATGCGGCGCGCTGCGGCCGGAGACAAGGCGATCGCGCGCTACACGGCCGCCGGGCACGGCTCGTCGATCCTCTCGGTGCCCACGGCACACGCACTCGTGCTCGCGTTTCTGGCCCGCTGAGCATCCGCCGTGTGACAGGCTGAGGACAGACCGAGCGGTAGTTCCCGTCAACCGTCGATGAGTTTCGCGCGCGATGCGCGTCTACCCCTCGAACGCTCCCGACGAAAGGAGACGGGATGGACAGGATCACGCCGTGCCTCTGGTTCGACACGGAGGCCGAGGAGGCCGCGCAGTTCTACACCTCGGTGTTCCCGCGCTCGAGGGTCGTGCGCGTCACGCACTACGGCTCGGCCGGCCCGAGGCCCGAGGGTCTGGCGATGGAGGTCGAGTTCGAGCTCGACGGGCGGAGCTTCCTCGCGCTCAACGGCGGCCCTCAGTTTCGCTTCACCGAGGCGATCTCGCTGCAGGCCGATTGCGAGGACCAGGCCGAGGTCGACCGGCTCTGGGAGACGCTCTCCGAGGGTGGGGAGGAAGGGCCGTGTGGCTGGCTGAAGGATCGCTACGGCGTCTCGTGGCAAGTCGTTCCACGCGTGCTCTACGAGCTGATCGCCGACTCTGACCCCGAGCGTGCGCAACGGGCGATCGCGGCGATGCTGCAGATGGGGAAGATCGTGATCGACGAGCTCGAGCGCGCCGCGGACGGCGTCGCTGCGGGGTGATCGGTATGTCGCTTGTGAAGGTCCACATCACGATGTCGCTCGACGGGTACGCCGCCGGGCCCGACCAGAGCCTCGAGGATCCGCTCGGGAAGGGCGCCGAGGCGCTCCACGAGTGGGCGATCGCGACGCGGGGCTGGCGCGCGCAGCACGGTCAGGAGGGCGGGGAGTCGGGCGTCGACGACAGACAGGCGGTCGCCTGGAGCGTGAATCTCGGTGCCGTCCTCATGGGCCGGAACATGTTCGGCCCCGTCCGCGGGCCGTGGCCGGACGACACGTGGCGAGGCTGGTGGGGCGAAGACCCGCCGTACCACACGCCGGTGTTCGTTCTCACCCACCACGAGCGCGCGCCGCTCGAGATGGAGGGCGGCACGACCTTCCACTTCGTCACGGACGGCATCGAGAGCGCACTCGAGCAGGCCCTCGCCGCGGCGGACGGCAAGGACATCACGATCGGAGGCGGGGCGTCGACCGTGCAGCAGTACCTTCGCGCCGGGCTCGTCGACGAGCTGAACGTCCACGTTGCGCCCGTGCTCCTCGGTGGCGGGGAGCGGCTGTTCGACAACCTCGGCGGAGGGCCGACCGGGCTCGAGCTCGTCGAGCTCGTCGCCTCGCCCGCGGCGGCGCACTTCCGGTACGCCCAGGCGCGCTAGATTCGGACCATGGCCTTCCGCATCGCTCGCTCGCAGGAGCTCGACTGGCTCACGCGCGATCACGGGCCCGGCGAGGCCGCGCGTCACACCGCCGAGCTGAGCGAGCGGCTCGGGCTCGGGGCCAGCCGCGCGAACTTCTGGCGCTACGAGCCCGGCGCGAAAGGGCGGCGCCACCGCCACCGGCAGCAGGAGGAGACCTTCGTCGTGCTCGCCGGCACGCTCACGATGTACCTCGGCGATCCGCCGGAGCAGGTCGACGTCCCCGCCGGCGGAGTCGTCCACGTCGAGCCCGGCACGGAGCTGCAGACGGTCAACCATGGCGACGTGGACCTCATCGTCTACGCGCACGGCGCCCCGCCCGAGCCCGAGCGCGCCGAGTTGCTCGACTCCGCCGCATAACCGCGCGCCGTGGTGGTCACCGTCGACGACGTGCGGTCGTTCGCGAGCACGCTTCCGCGCGCCTACGAGGTCGTCGTCCGCGGCCGCCTGAAGTTCCGCGTCGGCCAGATCGTGTTCGTCTCGTTCTCGCACGACGAGACGCTGATGGGCTTCGGGTTCCCGAAGGAGTGGCGCGAGGCGCTCGTCGAGTCCGAGCCCGAGAAGTTCATGCTGCCGCGAGCCTCGGACCTCCGCTTCAACTGGGCCGTCGTCCGGCTCGCCGAGATCGACGAGGCCGAGATGCGGGAGCTCGTGCTCGACGCCTGGGAGATGGTCGTCCCGCAGAAGGTCTCGGCGGCGTACCGCGAGCCTGCGTAGTCGGGCGTCGGTTGGCGTCGCGCAGACGTCCGTCGATCGCATAGCGTCGAGGTCGTCGACGATCGAGGAGGAGAGCCGTGAGCACGACCGACACCGACCGCATCCCGTTGCTCTTGATCCACGGTGCGTGGCTCTCTGCCCGGAGCTGGGAGCGCTTCGAGGAGTTCTTCGAGCGGCGCGGCTACGCGGCCTCGGCGCCGGAATGGCCGCGGAAGGAAGGGGACGTCGAGGAGCTTCGCGAGAACGAGGAGGCGATCGCCGGCCTCGGGCTGAGCGAGATCGTCGACCACTACGAGCAGCTGATCCGCGGGCTCGACGCGTCGCCCGTGTTGATCGGCCACTCGTTCGGCGGCCTGATCGTCGAGCTGCTGCTCGACCGCGGGCTTGGTCGAGCCGGCGTCGCGCTGAGCCCGGCGCCGCCGAAAGGCATCCTCCTGCTTCCGTACTCCTCGCTCAAGGCCGCGTCGCCGGCGCTCGCGCACCCGTCGCGTTGGCACGGGACGGTTCCGTTGACGCTCGAGGAGTTCACCTACGGCTTCGTGAACACCTACTCGCCCGAGGAGGCGGCCGCGGCGTACGAGCGCTACGCAGTCCCCGAGACCGGCCAGATCTTCTACGAGGCGGGCTTCGCGAACTTCCACCTCCACCCGCCGACCGAGCTGCACTTCAAGAACGGCGACCGCGCGCCGCTCCTGATCGTCGGTGCGGAGAAGGACCACACCGTGCCTGCATCGGTCTCCGCCACCCAGTACCGGAAGTACGAGAAGTCGCCGGCCCGGACCGAGTACCTCGAGTTCGAGGGGCGACCGCATCTCTTCGTCGTCGGCGAGGGCTGGGAAGAGGTCGCCGAGGCGATCGACGGCTGGCTCGGCAAGGTGCTCGCGGCGACTGCGGGCGAGCCGGACTAGAGGCTCTCGAGCTCAGCGCGGCGCTGCTCGAGGAAGCGCCGCTCGGGCTCCGCGTGGACGAGCTCGAGCGCGCGGTCGTACGCCTGCCGGGCGTCGTCCGTGCGTCCGAGCCGTCGCAGGAGCTCCGCCCGCGTCGCGTGGAGGTAGTGGTAGCCGTCCAGGTCGAGACCGTCCGCGAGCGCGAGCCCGGCCTCGGCGTCCCCCGCCTCGGCGAGCGCGACCGCCCGGTTGAGCTTCACCACCTCGGAGCCGGTGACCGCACCGAGCTCGTCGTAGAGCGACGCGACCCGGCCCCAGTCGACCGGGTCCTCGACGTGCAGGGCGGCGATCGCCGCCTGGAGGACGTACGGGCCGCGGCCGCCCAGTGCCAGCGCGCGGTCGAGCGCGCGTTGCCCGGACTCGATCCGGTCGGCGTCCCAGAGCAAGCGGTCCTGGTCGCGCAGCAGGACGAGCTCGCCGTCGGCGAAGCGTGCCTCGCGCCGCGCGTCGTTGATCAGCATCAGCGCCACGAGGCCGTGCACCTCGGGCTCGTCGGGCAGGAGCTGAACGAGCGCGCCGCCCAGCCGCGACGCCTCGGTCGCGAGGTCGCCACGGCCGCCGTAGCCCTCGTTGAACACGAGGTAGACGACCGCGAGGACGGCGGCGAGCCTGTCGGGCAGCTGATGCGCCGGCGGCACGCGGAACGGGATCCCTGCCGCTCGGATCTTCTGCTTCGCGCGCACGAGGCGCTTCGCCATCGTCTCCTGCGGGACGAGAAATGCGCGAGCAATCTGCTCCGTCGTCAGCCCGCCGAGCGTCCGGAGCGTCAGCGCGACCTGCGCGTCGAGCTCGAGCGCGGGGTGGCAGCACGTGAAGATCAGCTCCAGACGCTCGTCCGGGATCGTCGTCTCGTCCATCTCGTCCTCCGTCGCCTCGGGCACGTCGAGCAGCCGGGTCTTGGCCGCGAGCGTCCGGTCCCTGCGGATGCGGTCGATCGCCCGGTTCCGCGCCGTCGTGGTGAGCCACGCCCGCGGGCTCTCCGGCTGCCCGTCGCGCGGCCAGCGCGCCGCGGCGAGCGCGAACGCCTCCTGCGCGGCCTCCTCGGCGAGGTCGAAGTCGCCGAGGAAGCCGATCAGGGAGGCGACGAGGCGGCCCCACTCGTCGCGGAAGACCTGCTCGAGGGTCATCGGCACGGGTGCCCCTTCAGGTGATGCTGCCTCGTCCGAGGGACATGGATCGCATTGCCTGAAGGGGCACTAGTACTCGACCACCGGCCTGACCTCGACCGCGCCGCCGAGCCGTGCCGCGGGGACGTGCGATGCAATCTCGATGGCGGCGTCGAGGTCGTCCGCTTCCAGGATGAAGTACCCGCCGAGCGCCTCCTTGACGGAGACGAACGGGCCGTCCGTCGTCAGCGTCTTGCCGTCCTGCACGCGCACCGTCGTCGCGAGCCCGGGCGGCTGCATCCCCAGACCCGGGGTGACACCGGGGGTCTGGTTGAGCGCCTGGTAGTCGGCGTAGATCTGCTGCTGCTCCTCGGCGGACAGCCTGCCCCAGGCCTCCTGGTCGAAGGGCGTCGGAGTGTCGCCCTGGTGGATCAGCATCACGTACTGCATGTCCGTCCTCCTTGTCGACGTGTCGCCCATGAGACGAACGGGCGACCGCGAAATGGACATTCACAACGCGCGAGGTCGGTCGGAGCCCAGAGCGACCGCTACGAGAGGCCGTGCGCCCGCAGCCAGACTCTCACCCGTGGGAACATGCCGCGCGCATAGCTGTCGGAGCGGAGCATCTCGGACGTGAGCCCCGTCCTGGTCTCGACGAGGGCATGGTTCGCACGCGGGAACGTCCAGACCGTGAAGTCGCGGCCCGGCTCGGCGGCGAACGGCGCCAGCCGCTTCGCGGAGAGGCGCGGAGGGACGATGTGGTCGAGCGCGCCGTACAGCCAGAGCGCGGGGATCCGCAACCGGGCGATCCAGGGGAGCGGGTCGACACCGCCGGGACCCGCCTTCTCCACCTGCGCGTCGACCTGTGCGTCGCTCAGTCGCTGCGGACGCTCCCCTTCCCCTGCGAGCGCCTGGTAGCGGTCGTTCTCGTCCGCGGTCACGGCGGGCCCGGAGAAGGCAACGAGAAATCGGATCGCGGCCTCGCGCGTGGCCGCGAGCGGCATGATCCAGCCCGCCTGGCTGTGCCCCGCGAGCCCGACCCGCTCGGGGTCGACCTCGGGGCGCGCGGCGAGGAACCGTGCGGCGGCCGCGGCATCGCGTGCCAGCTGGTCGATCGCCGCGTCCGTCGGCGACTCGCCCGGATAGGAGCCGCTCGAGTCGCCGACGCCTCGCTTGTCGTAGGCGAGCACCGCGACGCCGTCGTGGAGGAGGAGCGCCTGAAGCTCCGGCAGGTACTCCCGCGTCGTCGGCCCGGATCCCGTGACGTACGCGACGGCCGCTCTCCGGCCGCTCCCAGGAGGGATGAGGAGCGTGCCGGCGAGCGTCGCGCCGTCGCTGCGGAAGCGGACGGGGATCGAGCGGAGCGGGAGGAGCGGCACGCGCCGTCCGGCGATCGTGGCGCCGTGCGGATCGAAGCGCGCCCGCCCACGTGTGGGCGCGGGGTTCGCAAACCCCGAGCCGAGCGAGAACGACCGCCCGGCGGGGTACAGCGCGTGCACGCGCCCGGCCGTGAGGTCGACGAGCCTCGGCGGGCCGTAGGGGTCGTCCACCACCGCGAGCGAGCCGCCGTACAGGCGGACGGATCCCGCCGCGGCCGGCACGAGGACGAGTGCGAGGCCGATGAGGACGAGAGCGCGATGCATAGTGCGTCGACGCAACAGTTTAGTGCGTTGGCGCAGCATCTGCAAGACTGCGCCAATGCCTGACAACAGGCTCTTCCTCGAGGTGCCCGTGGCGAGCCGCTACGTCGTCCGCATCCTCGAGCACCGGCTCGCCCCGACGGGCATCCCGCCCTACCAGCTCGGCCTCCTCACCCACATCCGGCGTGCGCAGCCGGTCACGCCGACCGCGATCTCGGCTGCGTCCGGCGTCCCCGCGACGACGTTGCGCGACAACATCCAGCGGCTCGTCGACGGCGGGCTCGTCCGGCGGCTCCCGCACCCGACCGACGGTCGCTCGTACCGCCTCGAGCTCACCGCCCGCGGCGAGCAGATCTTGCGGGCGGCCGATCCGGCGCTCGCCGAGGGATACGCGGCACTCGAGCGGCTCCTCCCGCAGCCGCTGGCCGACTACCAGGCGACGGTCGGCGAGCTCAACGCTGCGCTGGAGCGCTCGCTCGCCGAGCTCGAGGAGCCGGACGGCTAGCATCGGCCTCGATGCCACGAGTCGCCGCGACCTTCGTCAACGACACGTACGACGAGCACGGCGACGGCGAGTTCGAAGGCAGCGCGCTCGCGAGAATCGACATCACGCGGACGTTCAGCGGGGAGATCGACGGTTACAGCACAGCCGCGCTCATGACGGTCAGGTCCGCGGACGGGTCCGCGGCCTACGTCGCGTTCGACCGCGTCGTCGCGACGATCGACGGAAAGTCGGGCGCGTTCGTCCTCCAGCACTGGGGCACGATCACGGCCGAGGGTGGCCGCATCGCAGGGGCGATCGTCCCGGGCTCGGGAACGGGCGAGCTCTCGGGCATCGAGGGCGAGGGGACGATCCGCGTCGACGACGAGGGAACGCACACGCTCGAGCTCGACTATCGCCACCCGGGCTGACGCGCGGGCGCTCAATCCGAGCTACCCGCTACACAGAGCGGGATGCACGTCACCGTGACGACGACGAAGGGCACGCCCGGCCAGCCACTCGAGGTCGCGACGCTGGCCGGTGAGGCGATGCTCCCCTGGCTCTCGGAGATCGAGGGGTTCGAGGGGCTCTTGATGATGTCGAACGAGAGTGACGGGACGACGCTCGTCATCACCTTCTGGGAGAACAAGGACGTGGCCGACGAGCACCTCGCCGTACGTGCCGAGTTCCGGGACCGGATCACCGCGACTGTCGAGGTCCGCGTCGACAACGTCGTCGACTACGACCTGACGTTCGCCGACCTCGGCACCTGGCCCGCCCGTAAGCAGGTCTGAGAGCTCGTCTCCCGCGCGTACGATCGCATCGTGGCCTACGACCAGATCCTGGCGGGGCGGATCCGTGAGCTTGTCGGCGGCGGGAAGGACGTCACCGAGCAGACGATGTTCGGCGGGCTCGCGTTCCTCGTGGGAGGGAACATGGCGGTCGCAGCGAGCGGCCAGGGCGGCCTCCTCGTCCGCGTCGATCCGGACGCCTCCGACGAGCTGCTGGCCACGTCGAGCGCCACGCCCATGGAGATGCGTGGGCGCTCGATGGCCGGCTGGTTGCGCGTCGGCGCCTCGGACGTCGAGACAGATTCCGAGCTCGCCCTCTGGGTCCAACGCGGCGTCGACTATGCGCGCACGCTGCCGCGGAAGCGCCAGGCCGCCGATCGATGACGCAGGCCGAGCGGTGGCTCGCGGCGACGTGGCCCGTCGTGCGCGCTGCGCTTCCCGACCCTCCTGCGCGGGTGGTCGAGCTGGGCTGCGGGACCGTCGGCGGACATGTGCCGATGCTCCTCGCCGAGGGCTACGAGGCGCTCGGCGTCGACCC
>DASSVY010000302.1:0-3819 GCA_035705535.1 Gaiella sp.
GACGCCCGCCTCGCTCGTCCGCTCGACCTCGGGACGCACCATCGTGATCCTCGATCGCGCTGCCGCTCGGCAGATGCGATAATTCGTCGTCTCGTGCACGAGTGCCCGCACGAACCACGCTCCACCGAGACGGCGAGAGGACGGTCTCGCGGATGACGGACGGCGCGATGACGATCTCGCTCGACCAGAGCGACGGTGTCGAGATCATCCGGCTCGAGGGCGACGTGGACCTCACGAACGCCGCCCTCGTGCGGGAGGCCGTCGCCGCGACGACCGCCGACAGCGTCGTGCTCGACCTGTCGGCAGTGACGTTCCTCGACAGCATGGCGATCAGCACGCTCGACGGCGGGCATCGCCGACTCGCCTCCGAGGCCCGGTCCCTCGTCGTCGTCTCGCCGCCCGAGACGCCCTCCGCGTGGACACTTCGCGTCACGGGGCTTTCCGGCAACGTCTGCGAGTCCCTCGACGAGGCGCTCGTCGCGGTGGCCGTGCGGTACTCGGGACAGCCGACGCGCTAGGCGGTCCGCGCGACCCCGCGTTCCGCGGGGGCCGCGTCAGCCGGCACGGGCGTCGGCGAGACGAGACTCGGCCTCGGCCACTCGCTCGCGCGCCTCTTCGACGGCATCGCGTGCCTTGCGGGCTTCGCGCTCGGCCGAGGTCGCCGTACGCTCGAGCGCCCGGGCTTCGTCGCGCGCCTCGGCAAGCGCCTTCCGCGCCCGCTCGACGGCGCGCCGGTCGACACGCTTCGCCGCCTGTGCCTTCGCGGTCCGCGACCGTGCATGTGGGCGCGAGGCGCCGGCCATGGCGCCAAAGCCGCTCGGCTCGATCGGCTGCGTGAGCGTGCCCGAGGCGAGCAGCTCGGGGTCGCTCGCCGCAGCGGCACGCAACGTGCCCGCGACCTGCTGGAGCGTCGCATCGGCCGAGCGGCCCTCTGCCGCGAGCAGGCGGCGTCCAGCGTCGGTGAGCCGTTCGAGTGCCTGGCGGAACGCGGCATCCGCTCCCTCCTTGCCCGCCTTGATCCCCTCGGCCGCGGCGACGAGCTCTCGTATGTCTCCGCGCTCGTCGCGGGCGAGCATGTTGACGAGCCAGGCCGCGAGCACCGGCTTGCGCAGCGCCGCGACCTCCGCTGCCTTCTCCCGCTCTCCGTCGCGCCGGAGCTCGCGTGCCCGCGCGTCCCGGGCGGCCGTGAACTCGTCGAGCGGCAGCCCGTAGAGCCGTTCCGCCTCGGCGTCCGCCACCTCCGGAGACTATCCACGGCGGTCGCTCGGGACTCGACGTTTTCGGACCGACGTTGCGGGTATGTGCTCGGTCCCACCTACGAAAGGAGACCGGGTGGCCGAGTTGACCACACCGCGCGACCTGTTCCTGCACGAGCTCGGCGACATCATGTACGTCGAGCAGAAGCTCTCGAACGAGGTCCTGCCGAAGTTGATCTCGGAGGTCACGGACGACGAGTTCCGCGAGGCGCTCGAGCAGCACCTCGACCAGACGAAGCGGCACCTCAGGAACGTGGAGAACGTCTTCGAGGAGCTCGGGGAGAGCCCGCACGCCGAGCAGTGCATCGGCTTCGAAGGACTGAAGTCGGAGCACGACAAGCTCCTGAGCGAGGCATCCCCGGACCTCGTCGACTCGATCGACCTCGGCGCCGCGGCGCGCACCGAGTGCTACGAGATCGCGGCCTACGAGGGTCTTCGGCGGATGGCGAAGGCGATGGGCGAGGACAAGGCCGTCGACCTGCTCGACCGGAACCTCGAGGAGGAGAAGGACGCGTTGAAGACGGTCGAGAAGATCGCGACGCGCGTCAGCAAGGAGAGCGCGCAGGCGCTTGCGTGAGCTCGAGGCGCGCGCGTGCCGTGGCCGCTAACGCGGCACGCGCGCGCCTCGACCGTCGAGCGCGCCCGCGCGCCGCTCCGTCTCGGCGTTGAGCTCTCCCCCGAACAGCAGCGACAGGCCCGCGAGCCAGAGCCAGATCAACGTCACGATCACCGCCCCGAGCGTGCCCCAGGTCTTGTCGTACGTCCCGAAGTGGGCCGTATAGAACGAGAAGATGCCCGACACGACGAGCCAGACGACGACCGCGACGACCGCGCCCGGGCTGATCAGCCTCCACCGCCGGTGCTCGACGTCCGGGCCGAGGTAGAGCACGACCGCGAAGGCGAAGAGGAACGCACTGACCAGGATCGGCCACTGGCCGATCCACCAGACGAGCTCCACCGTTCGGCGCGCGTCGACCGCGGACCCGAGCCACGCCTGCAGATGCGGCCCCATGATCAGCAGGCCGCCCGCGAGCATCGCGGCGCCACCGACGAAGACGGCCATCGCCAGCGCCACGAGCCGGCTGCGCACGAAGCCGCGACTGTCGTCGCGGTCGTACGCGACGTTGAGCGCGGTGATCACCGTCCCCATCGCGTTCGTCGCCGACCAGAGCGCGAGCCCGAGGCCCACGAGCGTCAGGGTGATGCCCGTGGAGGCGCGCTGGCTCAGGTGTCGGAGGCTGTTCCCGAAGAGATCTGCCGCATCCGACGGCGCGATCTCCGTGAGCCGGTCGACGAGGTGGGTGATCGTCGATTCGTCGGCGACCAGCGTGAACACGCCGAGGAGCAGCAGCAACGCCGCCGGGATGGCGAAGAACGCGCTGTAGGCGAGCGCCGACGCCATCATCGGCACGTTGTCGTCGAGCGACTCCTTGACTGCGCTCACGCTGATCTCACGCCACTCGGCCAGCGAGATGTCACGGAGCCGCCTTGCGCCGCTCCGGTCGGGGGTCGCGCTACCGGAGGGCCCGAGGGCCGGCGTGTCAGCGTGCGTCGGCATCCTCGGCGTCGGGGTAGTCCGACTCGAGCGGATGCTCGTTCTCGCCCTGGGGTCCCGGGTCGGGCTCGCCGGGCGGCGGCTGCGGCGCCGGCACCGGGTCGGGGCTCGGGAAAGGCTCGGGCACGTCCGGCGGTCTCGGCTCGGGGGGTTGCGGCTCGGTCGGCTCGCTCACGGCGCTCCTCCTCTGGGGGTCACGCGACGTGTACCCGGGCGGCGCGGCTTTCGAACTCACGGCGAGCGCGGTTGGTCTGTTCCGGTTCTGGGTAACGAGCGGACAGCGCCATTCGACCGGGAGGACGGAGATGACGAACGGAACGGCTGACCGCGGCGCCTTCGGGATCGGCCTGGGCGGGATCCTCGTGATCGTCGGGATCGTGATCGCGATCGTCTGGAGCCTGTGGATCGGGATCATCGTCGCGCTCGTGGGCCTCGTCGCGTTCGGCGGGTTCGCACGCGGCAAGTGGTACTGAGGCGGGGAACGAGCCCGAAGCCGTTGGCGCACAGCCTCCACGGGTAGCGTGGCGGCATGACGCTGAGGCTGTTCTGGGTTGGCTGGCTCTTCCACCTGAAGGGCCTCACCAACTCCCTCTTCTTCGTGCTCGTCTCGGTGCTGCAGCCGATCATCTTCGCGTCGATCGCCTTCTTCATGGTCGACACAGGGAGCCAGTCCGGCACGTTGCTCTACGTGTCGCTCGGGGCCGGGCTGATGGGCGTCTGGTCGGCGACGTTGTTCGGCTCGGGCGGCGCGATCCAGTGGCAGCGCTGGCAGGGGACGCTCGAGCTGATGGTCGGCGCGCCGCCGCCCTTCGTCGCCGTGCTGCTCCCGCTCACCGTCGCGACCGCCACCCTCGGCCTCTACTCGATCCTCGCGACGCTCGTGTGGGGCCGGATCTTCTTCGGCGCCCCGCTCGACTTCGCCCATCCGCTCCAGCTGGCGATCGCGCTGCCGACGACGATCCTGAGCCTCGGGATGCTGGGATTGCTGCTCGCCTCCACGTTCGTCCT
>DASSVY010000303.1:0-9013 GCA_035705535.1 Gaiella sp.
GGCTCGACGGATCATCAAGGCGTCGTCGCGTGGTGCGAGCCCTTCGGGTATGCGGATGCCTGGGAGCTTGCGGCTTCGCCGGAGCCGCTTCTCTGCTGCCTCGACCAGGTCACCGATCCCCGGAACCTCGGCGCCGTCGTCCGAAGTGCCGCGGGCGCCGGCGCAACCGGTGTCGTCCTCCCAGCCCACGGGGCAGCCGTCGTCACGGCCGCCGTCTGCCGCTCCTCTGCGGGTGCCGTCGAGCGACTGCCGGTTGCGGTCGTGCCGAACCTCGCCCGCTACCTCGCGGAGGTCAAGGGTGACCGCCTCTGGGCCTACGCGGCCGCAGCCGACGGCGAGGCGCCGCTCTGGCGCGTCGATCTCACCGGAGGCGTCGCGCTCGTCTTCGGCGCCGAGGGAAAGGGCGTGCGTCCGCTCGTGCGGCGGACGTGTGACGGGACCCTCGCGATCCCGCTCTCGGGCGGGGTCGAGTCTCTGAACGTGAGCGTCGCGGCCGCCCTCGCGCTGTTCGAAGCGCGACGGCAACGCTCGACCTCGACGAAAGGTTGATAGTGGATCCGTCGCTCTATCTGTTCGACGGCTCCAACCTGTTTCACGCGGGCACGTTCGGGGACAGGGAGGAGCTCACCGATCTGCTCGCGAGCTTCGTCGCGGTGCGGGGCGCGCGTGGGGTGGTCGTGTTCGACGGGCACGGCGAAGAGCGCCGGATCGGGCCGCTGACAGTGCGCTATGCCGCTCACGCGGACGCCGTGCTGGAGCGGCTCGCTGCCGAGCATCGCGATCGAGAGGCGGTGCTCCTGGTCACCAGCGATGCCGCAATCCGTGGAACGAGCGGGCAAGAGGTGCGGCATCGCGCTTCGCGCTCGTTCCTCGACGAGCTCACGACCGTCGTCCACGCGGAGGCCTCCTCGAGCCGGGTAGGCGACCGGCTGGACGAGGAGACCCGCGCGCGGCTCGAGCGCCTGCGCCGCGGCAGGTCGTCCTGAGACGCCGGCCCCGCTCCTCTCCCGAACACTTGTTCTTATTACAATGGAAGGTGCGCAAAGGGGTTGTAACGCGCACGCAATCCTGCTAGCTTCTCCCTCGACTTCAGGGTGAGACTTCACGAACGAAGTCGTCCAGACCACCGAGAAGACCAGGGGAGAGACGATGTCAGCCCGGACAGGCGCAGCACCGAAGACCCCGCAGAAGCTGCAGCGGGAGCTCGAGGATCTCCAGCTCGTCCTCAAGGTGCGGAACGGGAGCAAGGCCGCCCAGGACGAGCTCATGCGGCGCTACTACGGGTTCGTCCGCCTCAAGGCGAGCTCGTACTTCCTCGCCGGCGGCGATTCGGACGACCTCGTGCAGGAAGGCATGATCGGGCTCTTCAAGGCCGCTCGGGACTTCCGGACCGACAAGGAGACGTCGTTCCGCTCGTTCGCCGAGCTGTGCGTGACGCGCCAGATCATCACCGCGATCAAGTCGGCGACCCGCTACAAGCACGCCCCCCTGAACACCTACGTCTCGTTCAGCCACACGCCGGCCGGACAGGACATCGAGGGCGAGTGCACGCTCGGCGACGCGCTCCCCGGCCCCTCGATCGACGATCCGTCGGTGCGCGTGATCTCGACGGAGGAGCTCCAATCGCTCGTCGGCTGCCTCGGCACGACGCTCTCGGGGCTCGAGTCGGAGGCGCTCCGTCTCTATCTCGACGGGAACTCGTACGAGCAGATGGCCGAGACGCTCGGCTGCGACTGCAAGACGATCGACAACGCGCTCCAGCGGGTCAAGCGGAAGATCCTCGCCCACCAGGCCGAGCGCGCCGTCCTCGCCTGAGTCGGCCGCGGGTCTCTAGGAGCCCGCGAGCGCGACGAGCGCGACTCCGAGCGCGACGAGGGACGCCCCGGCGAGCCGGCCCCGGCGCAGCCGCTGGTGTGCTGTGAGGGCGGCGAGCACCGTCGCGATCACGACGCTCGTCTCGCGTACGGCGGAGACGCTCGCGGCTGGCGCCTCGCGCAGCGCGAGCAGCACGAGCACGTATGTCGCGAAGAGGAGGAGCGCGACCAGCGCGAGGCGTGGCGTCGCCTCGCCGCGTAGCGCGGCCGTGCCCCTCGCTCGCGCGACGAACGCCCCGTAGACGAGCGCAGGCCCGATCAGCACGAGCTCGATGTACGGGATCGCCGCCGCGTGCTGGAGCCCTTCCTTGTCGACGAGCGTGTAGCCCGCGATGAACACCGCGGTCGCGAGCGCGAGCGCGACGCCTCGGCGGTCGGACGAGGCGTTCGCGACGCCGACGCCGCAGACGAGCAGGATCCCGATGGTGACGGCGACCACGCCGAGGATCTGTCCGGTCGACGTCGACCGACCCATGATCACCACGGCTCCCAGCAGGGCGAGCACGGGTGCGCTGCCGCGCGCGATCGGATAGACGAGACCGACGTCCGCGGCGCGGTACGCGGCGGCGAGGAATGCGAAGTAGCCCAGCTCGAGAGCGGCGGACGCCGCCATGTACGGGATCGCCTCTGCGTCGACGTCCCACGTCAGCGCGGCGACCGGGGCGAACGCCGCCACGCCGATCAGGAGCATCAGTGCGACCGCGGCCTCGGGCTCGCGTCGGCGGCCAAGGAAGACGTTCCCACCCGCATGGAGCCAGGCCGCGGTGAACGCGAGCAGGAAGGCCTTCTCCGACACCGGACAACCCTACGCCGGACTCCAGCCGCTATTCGTCCTCGACGATCTCGATGACGCCGGTCGGGGCGCCCAGCGCGGCGACCGTTCGGCGGGCGGCCTCGTCGACAAGGATGCGCGGCGGCCGAGGCAGTTCGGCCTCGTGCCACGTGCCAGGCCCGTAGAACCGGCCGTAGCGGAGGACCACGCCGCGCGCGTCCAGCGTCGCCCGCTCGAGGTCCGCGACCGCGGCTGCCGAATCGCCCGCCGGCTGCCACGCGATGCTCTGCACGAGAAGACGGGGTGCCCCGGATGCCCGTGCTGCCGCCAGGAGATTGACCGTTCCCTCGCGACGCATGCGGACGTTCGCCGACCCGACCTCGGCGAGCAGCCGCTCGGCGTCCGGAAGATCGGTGAGCTGGTGCATGACCAGGTCCGGCCGGAACGCAACGACGGCGTCACGGAGCGCTTTCCCGTCGTACACGTCGCAGACGACTGCGTCTGCACCGAGCGCTCGGAGGGCGTCGGCCTTGCCCGGCGAGCGCGTCATTCCGGCGACCTCGTGCCCGGCGGCCACCAGCAGCGGAACGACACGAATCCCGATCACCCCACTCGCGCCTGCCACGAAGATCCGCAACACCCGGACGCTACCTCGGCCGCGCGTGGTCCTGCCTGGCCCGTTTCGGCGTTGCACAACTGGCCAGAAGAGCCGGAGAAGGGATTCGAACCCTTGACCCCGCGCTTACAAGGCGCGTGCTCTGACCAGCTGAGCTACTCCGGCGCTCGCCGGATGGTAGACGTCCTCCCTACGAGCAGCAGGCCTCCGCTCGCCTGTCGTCGACTCGCCGCGGGGTCGGGGCAGGCTCGGCGACCAGCATCCGAGCGACGAGCCAGCCGACGAGCACGACCAGCCCGCCGAGCGCCGCGTCGAAGAGGAAGTGGTTCCCCGTGCCGACGATCACGACGAGCATCGCGAGCGGGTACACGGCGCCGAGCACGCGGACGACCCGGCGGGACGCGAGCGTCGCCAGCGCCACGCCGACGATCAGCGCATAGCCGAAGTGGAGGCTCGGAACGGCGGCGAACGGGTTGTAGAGGGCCCCGAGCAGGTCCGAGCTCAGGTTGAGCCCGGTGTGTTTCGTGACCGTGTCCGAGAAGCCGAGATCGGCGAGCCGCGGCGGGGCGGCCGGGTAGAGCACGTATCCGACGAGCGCGAGCGCGGTCGCCACGACCAGCGTCGTGCGGACGATCGGGAAGTGGTCGCGGTGGCGGCGGTGCAGCCAGACGAGCGCGGCCGTGGTTCCCGCGAAATGAAGGACGACGTACGCGATGCCGAGCACCGTCGGGAGGACGGGCAGGGCGTCGAGCGCTCCCTGGACACCTCGCTCCACGTAGATCCCGATGCCCTGCTCGAGGTCGACGATCTCGCTCGTATGACGCATCGCGGCCTCGACGTTCTCGCTGGGCACGCCACGCACGACCTCGTAGAGGCCGTAGAGCAGCGCGAGTGCCCCGAGCTCCTGGAGCCCGGAGTGCGACCGCGAGAACCAGGAACGCACCATGCATCGATCGTCCCTGTGCGAGCCCTCCTCGCGCGGGGGGTGGCCACGATCCGCCAGGTGTGGAAAACCACACTCTCGGACCGCCGGCTGTCGGCGGATCAGCCGCGCAGATACGCGAGCACGGCGAGCACCCGACGGTGGTCGTCCGTGCTGGCGGGCAGGCCGAGCTTCGTGAAGATGCTCGTCACGTGCTTCTCGACGGCGCGAAGCGTGACGAAGAGCCGCTCCGCGATCGCCTGGTTCGAGCGGCCCTCGGCCATCAGCTCGAGCACCTCTCGCTCGCGCGCCGTCAGCTGGTCGAGCGGGTCGTCTCGCCGCTTGCGGCCGACGAGCTCGCTCACCACGGCCGGGTCGAGCGCCGAGCCGCCGTCCGCAACTCGACGGACGGCCGTGCCGAACTGCTCGAGATCGGCGACGCGATCCTTCAGGAGATACCCGACCCCCTCGGCGCTCGACTCGAGCAGCGCCATCGCATAGCCGGGCTCGACGTACTGGGAGAGCAGGAGGACCCCGACGCCGGGGTGCGTCTCCCGGATCTCCTGCGCCGCGCGGAGCCCTTCGTCCGTGTGCGTCGGCGGCATCCGGATGTCGACGACGGCGACGTCGGGCTTGTGCATCGAGACGTGACGGAGGAGGTCGTCGGCCGTGCCTGATTGTGCGACGACCTCGAACCCGGCCTCCTCGAGCAGGCGCGCCACGCCTTCACGGAGCAGGACGGAGTCGTCCGCGAGGACGACCCTGCGGGCATCGCCGAGCTGCGACACGGTGCCCCGCAACGGCGGGAAGTCGCGCGGCAGGCCGTCGGCGAGCACCTGGTGGATCGCCTCGGGATCGGGCAGCCCCTGCAGTCTGTGCGTGCCGAGATCGCGCGTCTCGACCTCGGTGACGAACGGGGCCGCCGTCGAGGAGAGCAGCACCTGGCCGCCATGCCCTGCCGCGGCGATTCGCGACGCGCGGATCACGTCGAGGCCGGTGTACCCCTCTTCGCCGAGATGCGGCACGCCCGTGTGGAGACCCATCCTCACCTTCACGACGACCTCGTCCGGCCACGAGTGGTCCCGGATCTGCTCCTGCCCCGCGAGTGCGGCACCGAGAGCAGGCTGCACCTCCTGGAAGACGGCGGAGATCTCGTCGCCCGTGGCATCGACCTCGGCGCCGCCGTGCGCGGCGATCTCGCTCCGCAGCAGGCGTCGCACGTCGGCGATCAGGCCCGCGTACGCCCCTCCGGCGGTGCGGACGAGCTGCGTCGAGCCCTCGACGTCGGCGAACAGGAAGGTGACGGTGCCGGTGGGAAGCGAGCTCATTTGCGTGGGAGTCTACGGACGCTCCGTCGGCTCAACCCCGGGAGAGATCCGCGGGCACCGGGGCGACGGTCTTACGCGCGCGTCAGAGGCGAGCCACGCGAGACGCGGTCGGGATGGTCGCGCGGATCCGGGTTCCCGCACCGGGAGGGCTCTCCACCTCGAGGGTGCCGTCGAGGGCAGCGACACGATCCTCGAGCCCCTTGAGACCCGAGCCGCGCGTCGGATCGGCCCCGCCGATCCCGTCGTCCGTCACCTCGACGACGATCTCGCCGCGCTCGTCGTCCTCCGCGATGCGGACGCCCGCCGAGGCGGCGTGCGCGTACTTCGCCACGTTCGCGAGTGCCTCCGCCGCGACGTAGTACGCGGCCGCCTCGATCGCAGGGGCCAGCCGCTCGTCCGGCACCTCGACATCCACGGGAAACGGCGACCGCAGGACGAGCGACTCGAGCGCCGGCCCGAGACCGCGGTCGGTGAGGACGTTCGGGTGGAGACCGCGCGCGAGCTCGCGCAGCTCGTCGAGCGCCCGCGCGAGCTCGTCCCGAGCGGCCTTCAGCAGCTCGGCCGCCTCGCCGGGATCGCTCGGCAGCCGCGATTCGGCGAGCCGGAGCGACAGGGACAGCGCGGCGAGCCGCTGCTGCGCGCCGTCGTGGAGGTTCCGCTCGAGGCGGCGGCGCGCCGCGTCCGTGGCCGCGACGATCCGGGTCCGGGAGGCCCGGACCTCCTCTTCCTGCCGCTTCCGCTCGCTCACGTCCATCCCGGATACGAGGACGCGGGCCGCGCCGCGCTGGTCGAGGATCGGCGTGGCGGTCCAGGCGATCGTGAGTCGCCGTGCGTCGCGACCGATCCACGCCGTCTCTCGCTCGGTCTGCGCGATGCCGTTCGCCGCCCCGGCGATCGCGATGCGCGCCGAAAACTCGTCGACCGGGTCGACCAGGTCGAGAATCGACATGCCGGCGAGCTCGTCGATCCTCCGGCCGAACGCGTCGCAGAACGCCCGGTTCGCGCCGTTCGAGACGATGAGCCCCTCGCGGTCGGTGATCACGATGAAGCTCGGGATCGTGTCGGCAACGGTGTTCGCGAAGTCGCGCTGTCGCTGGAGGTCGACCTCGCGTCGCTTCCGGTCCGTGATGTCGATCCCGCCGGCGACGATGCGGACGACGGTCCCGCTCTCGTCGACGAGGGGTGCGGTCCGCCAGGCGATCACACGCTCCTGCCCCTTCGCGTCGGTGAAGCTGTTCTCGGACTCCGTCTCGCTGAAGTCGGGCGCGGCCTGGTGGAAGCGCTCGATCATCGCCTCGCGCTCCTCGTGCGAGATGAACACGTCCCAGAAGTACGCCCGGTCGATCCGCTCACGGTCGTCGAGCCCGCTCGCGATCTCGACGGCGCGGTTGAAGTTGCGGAACCGCCCCTGCGTGTCGACGACGGAGAGGAGGCTCGGGACCGTGTTGATGATCGTCTCGAGGAAGCGGTACTGCGCTCGCACCTCGGCCTGGAGCCGCTCCTTCTCGAACGCGATCGAGACGGTCGCCGCGACGGCGTCCACGAGCTCCCGCTGCTCGGTGAGCGTCTGGTCGTGGATCAGCGCCGCGACGCGCCTGCCGCCCTGCTCGACGAACGTCGCCGCGTGCGCGTCCTTGGCGATCGGGTCGCTCAACGCCATGCCCTCCTCGTCGACCCAGCGCTCGCGCTCGGGCGACCAGTAGGCCAGCTGGAGCGACGGATCGCCCAGTGCCTCCGCGAGCGCGTCGCGGAGCGGCGTGCCGTTGCCGATCGCGATCGCAAGGTCTGCGATGCCCGCCCGCGCGAGGCGCACGCGGAGGACGCCCGCGACGAAGGCGACGGGCATCAGCGCGAGCGAGGCGAGCGCCGCGAGCTCCACGACGAACCCGACCGAGGCGCTGACGGTGGCGATCAGGCCGCTCGCGACGAGCGTGATCAGCGATACGAGCGTGAAGAGGTAGACGGGCCCGATGACTCGCCGCAGCGGCGGCGTCGCCCGGCGGTAGCGACGCACGAGGCGGACGATGAAGGCCGCCCCCATCGCCGCCGCCCCGAGCGCGAGCACCACACCGGCGGCGCGGGCGAGCCGCGGGCTGTCGTTGACGAGGAACGCGCTCTTCGGACAGCTGTCGCACGTGGGGATCGGGGTCGGGTCGAAGAGCGTGACGAGGAGCGGGCCCAGGACGACGACGACGAGCACCCCCCACACGAGCCACCGGTCACCCGGACGGAGATGGCCGGTCGGGTACGAGAGGATCAGGTGCGCGAAGGCCACGAACGCCAGCCCGCTGAGGAGGTAGCCGATCGTGAACGGGAGCGATCCGCTCGTCACCTGGAGCGCGCCGAGCGACCAGAGAAGCCCGACGGCGAGCATCTGCGCGCCCGTCCGGTTCTCGGGTCGGGTGGCGGCGGCGAACGCGCCCGCGATCGTGAAGCTGAGGCCCGCGAGCATCGCGATGACGATCGCGAGTCTCGGGTTCTCGAGGTCGGAGATCGCGATGAGCAGGATCGCGCCGGCGTAGAGCAGCGCGCCGAGGGTGACGGCGGCGACGAGCCGGCCGCGGCTCACCGCAGGAGCGAGCGGATGGCGGAGCCCGACAGCTCGGCCTTCGAGATGAACCCGCGCGCGCCGCTGCCGCGGATCATCCCGTCGTAGTCACACGCGTCGCGGCTCGAGATCAGGACGACGGGCGGGGCGCCCGTGCCGAGGCGCTGGAGCACCGCGAAGCCGTCCATGTCGGGGAGCTGGACGTCGAGCAGGACGACGTCCGGAGTGAGGGTGTCGATGGCGGAGAGGGCCCCCTGGCCGTTCTCTGCCTCGCCGATCACCGCGAATCCGTCCGCTTCGAGGATTGCCCGTGCGCAGGCGCGAAAGCTCGGGTGATCGTCGACGATCAGGACGGTCGTGCGTGTCTCCACAGAGCAATCGTACGAGAGGTGTACGTCCTGCGAGGTGTGGGAAACCGCACCGCCGGGAGGGGAGACCGACTGCGCAATGCGAGGCAAACCGCCCTCCACATTGCGTGTTTGCTCCGTCATACTCGCGCGCATGACTTCGATCGAGCAGCAGCAGACCACATCCGAGATTCTCTCGCGGCGCGCGCAGTACGTCTCCGCAGGCGTCTCGACGCCCCGGCTCGTCGTCTCGTCTGCAGAGGGCGCGCGCGTCACCGACCCGGAGGGCCGGGTCTTCGTCGACTTCGCCGGCGGGATCGCCTGTCAGAACATGGGCCATCGATTCGGCCCCGTCGTCGACGCGATCCACCGGCAGGCGGACCTCTATCTCCACCAGTGCTTCATGGTCGGCGTCTACGAGCCGTACGTCGAGACGTGCCGCCTGCTCGCGGAGCTGTCGCCCTGCGGTGGAGCCGAGCAGCGCTCGATCCTCGTCAACTCGGGGGCAGAAGCCGTTGAGAACGCCGTGAAGATCGCGCGGACGGCGACCGGGCGGCCGGCGGTGGTCGTGTTCGACCAGGCGTTCCACGGGCGGACCCTGCTGAC
>DASSVY010000304.1:0-2437 GCA_035705535.1 Gaiella sp.
GGTTGCTGGCCGGCTAGTGGAGCCTGCCCGTCCGGACTCGAGCGACGCGCCGTCGAGACAGCCGCACGACCGCTTCGCGCCCGTCCACCCGCTCGACGACGTCCTGCCCGGCGAGGCTCGCGTCCTCGAGGCGGCGCAGGAGTCGCTCGCGGGCAGGCGGGGCGGAACGCGCGGGCTCCTGCCGTTCCTGGGACCGGCGTTCGTCGCCTCGGTCGCTTACGTCGACCCCGGCAACTTCGCGACGAACATGGCCGGCGGGGCGAAGTTCGGCTACCTGCTGCTCTGGGTGATCCTCATGGCGAACCTCATGGGGATGGTGATCCAGTCGCTGAGCGCGAAGCTCGGGATCGCCACGGGGATGAACCTGCCGGAGGTCTGCCGCGAGCGGTTCCCGCGCACGGTCACGTTCCTCCTGTGGGTCCAGGCCGAGATCATCGCGATGGCAACCGACCTGGCCGAGTTCATCGGTGCGGCGATCGGACTGAACATCCTCTTCGGCATCCCGCTCTTCCCGGCGGCTCTGATCACGAGCGCCGCCGCCTTCGCGATCCTCGCGCTCCAGGCGCGCGGCTTTCGCCGCCTCGAGGTGGTGATCGCCGTGTTCATCGGCGTGATCGTCGTGGCGTTCGCGGCCCAGGTGTTCCTCGCCGACCCCAACCGGATCGACGTCGCCAAAGGATTCGTTCCGGGCTTCGAAGGGTCGGAGAGCGTCCTGCTCGCGGTCGGGATCCTCGGCGCGACAGTGATGCCGCACGTCATCTACCTGCACTCGGCGCTCACGCAGCATCGGGTCGTCGGCGTGACGGACGAGGAGAAGCGCCGCATCTTCCACTTCGAGCTCGTCGACGTCGTGATCGCGATGGGGATCGCGGGGATCGTCAACATGAGCATGCTGATCATCGCCGCGGCGGTCTTCCACGAGCAGGGGCTCACGGACGTCGGCGACGACCTCGTCCAGGTCGCCGACCAGCTGGAGGCGCAGCTGGGCCACCACGCGAACCTCTTGTTCGGCATCGCCTTGCTCGCCTCGGGGCTGTCGTCCTCGAGCGTCGGCACGCTCGCGGGCCAGGTCGTGATGCAGGGCTTCATCCGTCGCCGCATCCCGCTCTTCCTCCGGCGGGCGATCACGATGGCGCCGGCGCTGATCATCATCGCCGCGGGAGTCGACGCCTCCCGCGCGCTCGTCCTGAGCCAGGTCGCGCTCTCCTTCGGAATCCCGTTCGCGCTGATCCCGCTCCTCTGGTTCTGCCGCGACCGGGAGCTGATGGGCGGTCTCGTCAACCGGCGGGCGACGACCATCGTGACGGCCCTGATCGCGACGGTGATCGCCTGCCTGAACGTCTTCCTGCTCGAGGAGACGCTGCTCTAGCGCGTGACGAGCCGCCCGAGGCGGCGTCTCTCCTCGGCGCTCGTGAAGCCGAGCAGGGCCAGCGCGAGCGGGTAGGCGATGCAGAGGGCGAGCGCGCCGCCGAAGCCGACGTCGATCGCCTTCCCGAGCACTGCGAGCCCGACCGCCGCCGCCGCCGCCGTGACGACGCGCCGCCACTGGTATCGCACGGGGTAGATCCGCTGCGACCACCAGGCCATGCCGACAGCCATGGTCACGTAGGCGGCGACGGTCGCGATCGCGGCGCCGACCATCCCGTAGGGCGGGATCAGCGCGAGGTTCAGCGCGACGTTCACGATCGCGGCCGCGCCGGTGACGACCCAGTTGAACTGGGTGCGGCGGATGCGCCCGACGCCGATCGCGACGACGATGTAGGCCGCGAACGCGACCGCTGCGAAGGCGAGCGGGCCGACGACCTCGTAGGACTGCGCGAACCTCGGCGCGGCGAGCAGGTCGACGAGCCACGGGGCGAACAGCGTCAGGCCCAGCGCCACCCACGCAGTGACGACGGTGAGGTAGGTGAGCACGTAGGCGTACGTCCGCTTCGCCTCGTCCTCGTCGCGGATCGAGTACGCGAACGCCGGCCACGCCATCCGGAACGCGGTGAGCAGCAGCACCATCGCGGACGCGACTCGGACGCCGACCGAGTAGAGGCCCGCCTCGGACACGCTGGACAGCTTCACGAGGAAGAAGCGGTCGCTGAAGTTCGTCACCCAGAGGAAGAGCGCCGTCGGGACGAGCGGGATCCCGAAGCGGTTCATCTCGCGCAGGAGGCCGCGATCGAACTGGAGCCCGAGTTGCTCGCGGCGGAACCCGAGCAGCGCGACGTAGACGATCAGCGTCCCGCTGAAGTTTCCGACGATGACGCCGACAGCGCCCTTGTCGAGCGACACGACGAGGACGAGGGTCAGGCCGATCGTGATGAAGACGTTCGCGAGGCTCGCGCAGACGAATGCGACGGAGCGCTCCTCGACCCGGAAAAGCGACGTCAGCTGCTCGTAGTTGACGCCCGCCCAGAGCGCGACCCCGGCGGCGCGGACGAGGTTCGCC
>DASSVY010000305.1:0-15425 GCA_035705535.1 Gaiella sp.
GCTTCGGCGCCTCGAGCGCCTTCGGCGGCCCGTGCGCGATGCCGTCTGCGGAGCGCCTTGCGGCGAACGGACTCAAGTACAACCGGTTCCACACGACGGCGCTCTGCTCGCCGACGCGGGCGGCGCTGCTCTCCGGTCGGAACCACCACACGGTGGGAATGGGAGGGATCACGGAGATCGCGACATCGGCTCCGGGCTACAACTCGATCCGCCCGAACACGTGCGCGCCGCTCGCCGAAACCCTCAAGCTGAACGGCTACTCGACGGCGCAGTTCGGCAAGTGCCACGAGGTGCCGGTCTGGGAGACGAGCCCGCTCGGGCCGTTCGACTCCTGGCCGAGCGGCGGCGGCGGGTTCGAGTACTTCCACGGCTTCATCGGCGGGGAGACGAACCAGTACTACCCGGCGATCTACGAGGGGACGACGCCGGTCGAGCCGGAGACGACGCCCGAGCAGGGCTACCACTTCACCGAGGACATGACCGACAAGGCGATCAAGTGGATCCGCCAGCAGAAGGCGCTGATGGGGGACAAGCCCTTCTTCGCCTACTTCGCCCCCGGCGCGACCCACGCCCCGCACCACGTACCGGCCGAGTGGTCGGCGAAGTACAAGGGGAGGTTCGATCAGGGGTGGGACGCGTTGCGGGAGGAGACCCTGGCGCGTCAGAAGGAGCTCGGCGTCGTCCCGCCCGAGACCGAGCTCACGGCGCGGCCCGACGAGATCCCCTCCTGGGACGACATCCCCGACGACCTCAAGCCGGTCCTGTCGCGGCAGATGGAGGTCTACGCGGGGTTCATGGAGCACACCGACCACCATGTCGGCCGGCTGCTCGACGCGCTCGACGATCTCGCCATCCTCGAGGACACGCTCGTCTACTACATCGTCGGCGACAACGGAGCGAGCGCCGAGGGGGACGTCCACGGCTCGTTCAACGAGCTCATCAATCTCAACGGCGCGGCCGGCCTCCAGACGACCGAGTTCATGGCCTCGCGGATCGACGACTTCGGCACGGCGGCTGCGTACAACCACTACGCGGTCGGCTGGGCGCACGCGATGGACACCCCGTACCAGTGGACGAAGCAGGTCGCCTCGCACTGGGGCGGCACCCGCAACGGCACGATCGTCCACTGGCCGCGGGGGATCAGCTCGCAGGGTGAGGTGCGTCATCAGTTCCACCACGTGATCGACGTCGCCCCGACAGTGCTCGACGCGGCCGGCCTGCCGGAGCCGAAGCAGGTGCACGGCGTCACGCAGCACCCGATGGAGGGCGTGAGCATGCGCTACGCGTTCGACGACGCCGACGCGGGCGACCGGCGCGAGACGCAGTACTTCGAGATGTTCTGCAACCGCGGCATCTACCACCAGGGCTGGACCGCGGTGACGCGTCACTCTGTCCCGTGGGTCGTCGAGCAGCTGCCGCCGTTCACGGAGGACGTGTGGGAGCTGTACGACACCTCCACCGACTGGAGCCAGGCCCACGATCTCTCGGCCGAGATGCCCGAGAAGCTCGAGGAATTGAAGGCGCTCTTCATGGAGGAGGCCCGGAAGTACAACGTGCTGCCGCTCGACGATCGCCGCGTGGAGCGCTTCAACTCCGACATCGCGGGGCGACCGACCCTCGTTCGCGGCAACTCCCAGCTGCTCTTCGGCGGGATGGCGCGGTTGACCGAGAACGCGACCATCAACGTCAAGAACAAGTCGCACTCCGTCACCGCGGAGATCACCGTCCCGGACGGGGGCGCAGAGGGCGTGATCGTCTCGCAGGGAGGCGGCTACGCCGGGTGGAGCCTCTACCTCAAGGATGGCCGGCCGACGTACTGCTACAACCTCTTCGGCCTCGAGAGCTTCCACGTCCGCGGCGACGCGCAGGTGCCGGCCGGTACGCACCAGGTGCGGATGGAGTTCGGCTACGACGGCGGCGGGCTCGGGAAGGGCGGCACCGTCTCGCTGTACCTCGACGGCGCCGAGTGCGGCGAGGGCCGGGTCGAAGGCACCGTCCCGCTGATCTTCTCGGCGGACGAGACCTGTGACGTCGGCTCGGACACTGCCTCGCCCGTCAGCGACGACTACACGTCGGCCGAGAGCCGCTTCACAGGCACCGTGGAATGGGTGCAGATCGACCTAGACGAGGCCGCCGAGGACCTCGACCACCTGATCACCCCAGAGGAGCGTCTGCACATCGCAATGGCGAGGCAGTAGCGCCGTGACGGCAGCGCCCACCGCTCCGACCGGCAGGCGGGAGGGGATGGCCTGGGTCCCCGGCGGGACGTTCGCGATGGGCTCCGCGGACTTCTACCCGGAGGAAGGGCCCGTCCATCGTGTGTCGGTGGACGGCTTCTGGATGGACGAGAAGCCGGTTACCGCGGCCGCGTTCCGCCGCTTCGTCCGCGAGACGGGCTACGTCACCGTCGCGGAGCGGCCGCTCGACTCCGACGACTACCCGGACGCCGACCCCGACCTGCTCGTCCCCGGCTCGCTCGTCTTCCGAATGACCTCGGGCCCCGTCGACCTGAACGACTACCGCAACTGGTGGGAGTACGTCCCCGGCGCGCTTTGGAAGCGCCCGGGAGGAAAGGGGACGACGATCAACGGTCGAGACACGCACCCCGTGACCCATGTCGCCTGCGAAGATGCGGAGGCGTACGCCGCCTGGGCCGGCAAGGAGCTTCCCACCGAGGCCGAGTGGGAGCACGCCGCCCGCGGAGGGCTCGAAGGTGCCGTCTTCGCTTGGGGGGACGAGCACTTCCCGGACGGCAACGTCATGGCGAACAGCTGGCAGGGCGAGTTCCCGTGGCAGAACCTGAAGCTCGACGGCTACGAGCGCACATCGCCGGTCGGGAGCTTCCCGCCGAACGGCTACGGGCTCTACGACATGACTGGCAACGTCTGGGAGTGGACGTCCGACTGGTACGTCCCACGCCACCCCGACGAGGTCGCGAGCCCCTGCTGCGTGCCGTCGAACCCTCGCGTCACGTCGGCGGAGAAGAGCTTCGACCCCGGCCAACCGGGAGAACACATCCCGCGGCGCGTGATCAAGGGCGGCTCGCACCTCTGCGCTCCGAACTATTGCCTCCGCTACCGCCCGGCCGCCCGCCAGCCGCAGATGATCGACACCTCGATGTCGCATCTCGGCTTCCGCTGCATCGTCCGCGAGCCCTCGCCCTCCTCGGAAGGAGCAACCGCCTGATGCCCGACCAGCCCGACCAGCCGAACATCCTTTCGTTCATCACGGGGCAGAGCGCTTTCCGGTTACGCGGGTGTCGGAGGCACGCCGATCGTCGCGCGCTCGTTGCGCCGGTCGACCAGGGCCATCGCCAGCCACGCACTCGCGGTCGCGAGCACCGCAGCGGGGACGGTGTCGAGGCCCTGCGAGCCGACGAGGAGCGTGGCGAGCAGCACCGGGGTGACGATGAGCCGGGTCTGCGCGGCCATCCCGGCTGCGGTCCCGACGGAGACCGCGAGCGTCGGCGACACGTCGAACCAGACGACGGTCAACGACGCGAGCGCGATGCCGAGGAAGATCGCCGGGAAGATCGGACCGCCGCGGAAACCGCAGCCGAGGCTCACACCGTAGGCTAGGAACTTCGCGACGAGCAGGACGACGATGATCTTCGTGGAGTCCTCCCCGATCACCGCCGGGATCGAGGCCTGGCCCGAAAAGAGCACGTCGAGCGGATCCGCGCCGAGTAGGTCGGCCAGCTCCGCAAGCAGCCCGACCGCCAGCGCACCGGCGAGCAGGAGAGCGGGCATTCCCAGACGGTCGCCGCGGCCGTCGACCGCTGTGCCCAGGCGCCGCACTGCGGCCACGATCGCGGCTGCGAGAACGCCGACCACGATCGCGACCGCGAGGTCGCCGACGTGGACGCCGTCGTACAGCGGCAGGTTCGGTACGACCAGCCCCTGGGTGTCGAGACCGCCCCAGCTCCCGAACCCGATGAAGACGAGGTAGCCGATCGCGGCGGCGACGAGCCCGGGAAGCAGGACCGGCAGCAGCGCGGCTCCGAGCGCCACGCCTCCTTCGACCAGCAGCATGCCGGCCACCAGCGGGCCGCCGAAGAGGGCGGAGATGGCCGAGAACTCACCGGCGTTCGACAGCACGGCCGAGCCCTTGCGGCTGACCGAGGCGGCCCTCGCAGCGGCGATGCCGACGATCGAGCCGAGCGCGACGATCGGCGCCTCGGGACCGAGCACGGCGCCGAACGAGAGCGTGCCGAGCGCGGCAAGCGCCACCCCGGGGCCGTGGGAGACCGGCGTCGGGGCCGTCGCCAGGCCCTCGAGCGGTTCGTGGCCGCCGTCGCCGGGCAGAAGCGCGCGGGCGACCACCACGACGAGCGCGCCCACGACCGGAAGGCCGATGACGAGGAACCACGGAGGCGACGAGTGACCGAGCCCGTCGGGCAGGTCGTGCCAGAGCCAGTGCTCGAGGTCGTGGACGAGCGCGAGGAAGAGCGCTGCGACGAGCGCGGCCGGGATCCCGATTGCCGCCCCGAGGAGGACGAGGTGGAGGTAAGCGCGACCGCTCGTCACCGGCGTCGGCGCGTCGCCGCCGGTGACCGGGTCGTGTGCCGCTGGGGAGTGAGTCACTGTGCGACCGAGAGGGCGCCCGCGACGATATAGCCGAGGACGGTCAGCAGACCCACGGAGCGCCCTCCGAACCGGAAGGCCTGCGGCATCATCGAGTCCGCGAGCACGGTGAGCACCGCCCCGCCGGCGAACGCCTCGACGTAGATGCCCTGGTGCGGCGTCACGTCTGCGAGCAGGAAGCCGAGGCCGGCGAACCCTGCGGAGAGGGCGACGAGCGCTGCCCAGCCGGAGAACACGCGTCGACTCGAGGCGCCCGTCGCCCGAAGGCTGGTCGTCCCCGCTGCGCCCTCGGGGACGTTCGACACGAAGACCGCGGCGAGGAAGGCCGCGTCGATCGACCCTCCGACCGCCAGCGTCGAGCCGAGCACGAACGACTCAGGAACACCGTCCAGCAGCGCACCAAGGAACATCGCCCACGGCGATCCCTCGGCGGAGCCCGCCTCGATCGTCTGACGGTCCGCGCCGCCCATCCGGTCGATCGTCCGGTCGGCGACGTAGTACGTCAGCGCGCCCGCGCCGAGCGAGAGCCCGACGCCGAGCCCGACATCCTCGAAGCTCGCCTCCGGGACGAGCTCGAAGCCGACCGCGCTGATCAACGTTCCCGCGCCGAAGCCCATCAGCAGGCCGGTCGCCTTCGGCGAGCCGGAGAGCGGCCCGGCAAGGGCTTGCCCGACGAGGAGCGAGGAGGCGCCGAGCGCGCCCCAGAGCACCGCGTGCCATGTGCTCATGGGGCGCGCTCGGGCCGGGCGCTAGCTCTGCGCGAGCGCCTTCGCCTTGATCGCGTCGAACTCCGCCTGCGTGATCGCGCCCGAGGCAAGGAGGCCGTGCGCACGCTCGATCTCCGCCGTGGGACCACCGGTCGAAGCGACCGACTTCACGTAGGAATCGAACTCGCTCTGCGCCGCCTCCGCCTGACGCATATCGCGTTCGGCCATGCGATGGCCCTGTGTGATCACGTAGATGAAGACGCCGAGGAACGGCAGCAGGATGACGACGAGCATCCAGAGGACCTTCACCCAGCCCGAGATGTCGTGCCGCCGGAAGAGATCGGCGATCACGCGGAAGAGGATGAGGAACCAGACGATCCAGAGGACGAAGATGATCATCGTCCAGAACACGTCGAGGAACGGATAGTCCGATGCGACGACCACGCGATCTCACCTCCCGGTCGCGAGCGCGCCGGCGCTCCGCGAGTTCGAATGTTGTCCGGCGACGAATGGCCCTGCGAGCAGCGCGATCATACGACGCCGGGCGTGCACCGAAGGCGGATTCGCGCACGACGGCCCCACTCCTCCGAGGAACACTCGATGTTGCGGTCGCCCGCGCGGTCTTGTTTGATTGCGGCGATGGGTTTCGGATTCTGGTTCAAGCTCGCCGCGCTCGCGGTGGCGGTCGCGATCGTGGCGGTCATCGTCCTGCTCCTGATCACGAGCGCGTTCGCCGCGTGGGGCATCTTCGGAGGCCTGCTCGCGCTCGCGATCGTCCTGATGCTGATCGGCTGGATCTCGGATCGGCGCAGGGCTCGGGCCGACATGCAGTGACCGAGGCCTCTCGTGGCGCCGGCGCGGGTTGCAGACCCGACGGCGAGTGGGAGGCCCGACGATGAACGACGCGCGCGCCGCAGCGCGCTCCATCCCGTTCCGCACCCTGCTCCTGGCCGCGGCGGTCGCAGCGCTCGCGGCCGCCGTCATCTCGATCCGCGACACGCTGATCCTCGTCTTCCTCGGGATCTTCCTCGCGCTCGTGTTCGAGATCCCGCTCCGCGCGTTCATCCGCTGGACGAAGTGGAAGCGCGGGATCTCGGCCACGATCCTCGTGCTGGGCTCGACGGTCGCCGTCACCCTGCTCGCGCTTCTGCTGCTCGTCCCGCTCGTCGGCGCGCTGCGGGACTTCCTCAAGAGCCTCCCCGACATCGTCGATCAGCTGCGCACCTCGGGGGAGCTGTCGTGGGCGGGGGACTCCGGCGCGGCCGAGAACGTCCAGCATGGCTCGGCGAACCTCGCCGACGCGATCCCCCACGCGATCTCCTCGATCCTCGGCATCGCAGGCGACGCCTTCTCCGTCGGCCTCTGGATCTTCACTCTGATCTTCCTGGCGCTCTTCCTGCTGATCGACATGGAGCGCCTGCGCGGCGTCCTCCGTGCGATCCTCATGCCCGCAGACGCCGACCGCTGGCTCGACACGTGGGAGCGGATCACGGAGACCGTCTCCCGCTGGGCGATCGGGGCGCTCGCGATCGCCACGATCGCGGGCACCGTGCAGGGCGGGACGGCGTGGCTCCTCGGCTCGAGCTACGCCCTCGCCCTGGGGCTGATCGCGGGCTTCCTCGACCTGATCCCGAACCTCGGCGCGACGATCGCGGGGTTCATCCTCGTCCCGACGATCCTCGCGGAGGAGGGGCTCACGGACGCCCTGATCATGCTCGCGGTCGTCCTCGTCTACCAGCAGCTCGAGAACAATCTGCTCGGCCCCACGATCTACGGCAAGGCCGTGAACATCTCGCCGTTCTTCGTGATCCTCGGCGTGACGATCTTCGGGGCGCTGCTCGGAGTGCTCGGCGCGCTCGTGGCGGTGCCCGTCACCGCGTCGCTCCAGATCGTCGTCACCGAGGTGACCCGCACCCGCCGCGCGATCGTGGCAGAGGCGCGCGCGGCGCTCGAGGCTACGTCCGCAGAGGCGGGCGACGCGGCCGCTCCCACCTAGCGGCCGCTTCGCCCGCCTCGGGGCCTACGCGACTGCGAGCGGAGGCCCTCCCAGGCCGCTCGTGGCCTTCCCGGCGGAGCGCAGCTTGAACGCGAAGATGATCTCCGTGATCCCGCGCATGAGGGCGATCACGCCCACCCAGATCACGAGCAGGATCGCGCTGCGGCCCCAGTAGCCGGCCGCCCAGAAGCCGATCAGCACCTCGACGATGCCGGCGATCAGCTGGACCCACCAGATAGAGATCTCGTCCCGTGTTGCGATCGAGACGATGATGTCGAAGAAGCCTTTGAAGATCAGGAAGAAGGCCATCACCGCGGCGAGCGCCGCGAACGTGTCGCCGGGGTGCACGAACGCGATGATCCCGACCACGATGAAGATCACGCCGAGCAGGCCGTGGAGCACCTTCCACCACCGATGCGATGCCGCGAGCATGAAGAACTCGTTGACTCCGGCAAAGATCGCGACCACCCCGAACAGGATCGAGACCGCGCTGACGGTGGTGTAGTCGAAGCGGAGCACGATGATCGCGAAGAGGAGCCAGAGGAGCCCGGTCAGGAGAAACAGCCACCAGGCGCGAGCGGCGCTCTCGATGGCCTCGCGCTCCTCGAGGTCGAACGTGGACATGCAGCCTCCCTTGTGTTGTCCGAGCTGCGGATCCTAGGACGGCCGTCGGCCGACGGGGCCGTCAGAGAGCGGCGGCGGGATCGGCCTCGGGCGCCGGTGGCGGCTCGGCGCGGTCCGCCTCGAGCACCTTCACCTCGGCGAGCTCGCGGCTGATGTGGAGCGCCGCAGACGTGAGCGGCGCTGCGAGCACCATCCCGATCATCCCGAAGATCGCACCGAACCCGATCGTGACGATGAGGACGACGAGCGGGTTGAGGTCGAGCGTCGCGCCGAACGCGATCGGCTGGACGATGTTCTGGAGAAGCCCGTTTGCGAGGATCACGATGACGAGCATCGCCAGCGCGGTCGAGGTCCCCTGCGAGGCCAGAGCCAGCATCACGGCGAACGCGCCCGAGACGAACGCGCCGATGAACGGCACGTACGCCGTGACGAACACGACGACCGCGATCGTCCCCGCGAGCGGGACGTCGAGGAGGTAGGCGCCGATCCCGACGACGATCGCGTTGAACGCCGCGACGTAGGAGACTCCGAGGAAGTACCGGCGTAGCGAGCGCATCACGTTTCCCGTGATGATCGTGGCGACGTCGGGCGGGACGCCCAGGTGGCGGTCGACGAAGCGGCGCACGGCCGGCCCGTCCTTCAGGAGGAAGAACGTGGAGAACGCGGTGAACGTCAGGAAGAAGACGAGCGACGTGAGCTCCTTGATGCCGCTCACCACCCCCTGCAGGAGCGCCTTGCCGGTCTCCGCGGTCGAGCTCTTCACGTCTGCGGTCGTCGACGAGGTGCCGCCGGCGCCGGCGTCGTTGAACCAGCCCTCGATCTTGTCCACCGCCTGGCTCGCCGACGCCTTGATCTCCGACGACTGCTCGTAGATCCCGCCGAAGACCAGCAGTGCGATCACGACCGCAATCGCGAGGAGCAGGAGGAGGACGAGCGCAGCTCCCGCCGCTCGGGGCACACGGTGGCGCTGGAGCGTGGTCACCAGCGGCCCGGCGACGGTGGCCAGGATCGCGCCGAGCGTGACGGGCACGATGATCGTCGAGGTCAGGCCGAGCAGCCAGACGAGGCCGACGAGCAGCACGGCGACCCCGACGAGGAACCAGGCCAGCAGGCCGAGGTCGCGGAGCCACATCGGCGCCGAGAACACGCGCGAGAGCGAGGTCGCGTCGATCTGGACGACCGTCGGCTCGGGGGGGTCGGCGGCCAGGCTCGGCTCGGCGTCGCGATGGGAGAATCGGTCGAGGAAGCGTGGTCTCACGGGCGTCATTGTCCTGCGCCCGTCGGATGCTCCTGATCGCATGACAAATCCGGTCGGGCGGCGTTATACGCTCCGTCCCGATGTCCGAGGCAGCCGTTTCCGCGGGACCCGTCGTGCCCGAGCGCCCGTCACGGCGACGGCGCGTCGTGAAGATCGTCTCGTGGCTCCTCGGCCTGGTCGTGCTGCTCGCGCTGCTTCATCTTGCGGGCGTCGACGTCTGGGGCTGGCTCAGCGACCTGTGGGACACGGTCACGGAGATCTCGCTCTTCTACATCGTGCTCGGGTGCATCTTCCAGGCAGCCCAGACCACGCTCACCGCGCTCGGGTGGTACGGGATCCTGCGCTACGCCTACCCGGGAGGGGTCACCTACATGACCGTCCTCGCGTCGTATGCGGCCGGCGTCGCGCTCAACAACTTCCTTCCGGCGAACATCGGGACGTTCGTCACCCTCGTGATGTACGTCGCCGTCGTCCGTGGCTCGACGTTCCCCGGGATCCTCGCCGGCTACGTCGTCCAGAAGATCTTCTACTTCGTCATCGGGACGCTGATCTACCTCTACCTCTTCACGCAGGTCGCCGGGTCGTTCGACTTCCGCTTCGGCGACGAGCGCGACGCGATCGTCGACCATCCGGTGCTGACGCTGGTGATCATCGGGGGCGGCCTCTTCCTGATCGTGCTGCTGCTGCGCATCTTCTGGCGTTGGGTCAAGGGCATGTGGGCGAAGGCGAAGACGGGCGCCGCGATCCTCGGCGACCTCGGCGCCTACACGAGGCTCGTCCTGCTGCCGCAGATCGGCGGCTACGTCGCAAAGGTGCTGGTGATCATCGTCTTCCTCGCCGCGTACTCGATCCCGGTCACGTTCGGGTCGGTGATGAGCGTGCTCGGCTCGAACCAGCTTGCGAACCTGCTCTCGTTCACGCCGGGCGGGGTCGGCGTCAACCAGGCGTTCAACGCGTTCGCGCTCGACAGCTACACGAGCTCGACGACGGCCACGGCCTACTCGATCGGGCAGCAGCTGGTCACGACGGCGTTCAACGTCGTGTTCGCCGTCGTGCTGATCTGCATGGTCTTCGGCTGGAGCGGAGGCTCGAAGCTCGTCAAGGACTCGTATGCAGACGCGAAGGAGAAGGCGGGAGAGATGAAGGCAAGCCGCGGAAAGGCGATGGACACGGTCGGGGAGGAGGCTGACGCATGAGCGTCGCCGCGCTCGACGTCGGGCACTGGCAGCCCGAGCGACCGAGGCTGAGGCCGCTCCAGCTCCTTCTGAGCTGGCTCCTCTCGGCGCTCGCGCTCCTCATCGCGGCGGAGATCCTGCCCGGGGCCGCCGTCAACGGTCTTCCGGCCGCGATCGCCGCCGCGGCGGTCATCGCGATCCTCAACGCGCTCCTGCCTCCTGTCGTCGCGGCGCTTCGCCTGCCGCTGACGCTCGTCTTCGGCTTCCTCCTCGTCCTCGTCCTGGACGCGCTGATGCTGCTCGCCGCGGACAACGTCACGGACGGTGACCTGCACGTCGACGGCTTCTGGTCGGCCCTGCTCGTCGCGCTCGTCGCCTCTGCGGTGACGCTCGTCCTCCAGGTCGTCGCCGGAGTCGACGACGACAGCGAGTGGTCGTATCGGGTCGTGCAACGGATCGCGCGCAAGACCGGTGATCCGGTCATGACGGACGCGCCCGGGATCATCTTCCTCGAGATCGACGGCCTCGCGCTCCCCGTGCTCCGCCGGGCGATGCGCGACGGGAACGCGCCGAACATGGCCCGCTGGGCGGCCGAGGAGGGCTACCAGCTGACCGGCTGGGAGACCGACCTCTCGTCCCAGACCGGCGCGAGCCAGGCAGGGATCCTGCTCGGCTCCAACGAGGACATCCCCGCCTTCCGCTGGGTCGAGAAGGAGACCCAGACCGTGATGACGTGCTCGGCACCGGCGGACTGCGCGGAGCTCGAGCGCCGGCATGCGACGGACAAGGGGCTCCTCCTCGACGGTGGGGCGAGCCGAGGCAATCTTCTCTCCGGCCAGGCCGACGCGGTGATCCTCACCGTCAGCCGGATCGAGGCGGAGAAGCGGGCGAACCCCGGCTACCGGACGTTCTTCGCGAACGGCTTCAACGTCACCCGCGTGCTCGTCCTCTTCTTCTGGGAGGTGATCCTCGAGTGGACGGCTGCGCTCCGGGCGATCCGCCGCGACGTGCAGCCACGTGGGCACCGGGGCGGCGCATACCCGTTCATGCGGGCAGGGATGTGCATCGTCGTCCGGGACCTGATCGTGCAGTCGGTCCTCACCGACATGATGGCCGGCCGCCCCGCGGTGTACGCGACGTTCTCGAGCTACGACGAGGTGGCGCACCACTCGGGTCTCGAGCGCGCCGACACGCTCGAGGCGCTGCGGAAGCTCGACCAGCAGTTCGGGCGCCTCTGGCGCGCGCGTCGCTTCGCGGCCCGGCCGTACGAGATCGTCGTCCTCTCCGACCACGGTCAGACGCAGGGCGCGACCTTCAAGCAGCGCAACGGCCATGGCCTCGACGATCTCGTCAGGGGCGCGCTCGAGTCCGCAGACGTCGCATCGCTCGACTCCGGCGACGAGAACGACCGCACCGTCGGCAACGCGATCGGCGAGGCGACCGGCCGGGGCCCGAAGCAGAAGCGGGCGAAGAACGACGTCTCGGAGGAGGACGTCGTCGTACTCGCATCCGGGAACCTCGGGCTCGTCTACCTCATGGATCAGCCGAGGCGGATGACGCTCGAGGAGATCGAGGAGCGCCATCCGCGTCTCCTCTCGACCCTCGCCGAGCATCCGCATATCGGGTGGCTGCTCGTCCGCTCCGAGCAGCACGGCGCCCTCGCGATCGGCCCGAAGGGGCGCCACTTCCTCGAGGACGGCAGGGTCGAGGGCGAGGACCCGCTCGTGCGCTTCTCGCCCAACGCGCCGAGGCACCTCCTCCGCACGGACGGGTTCCCGCACGTCGCCGACGTCATGGTCGGGTCGTTCTACGACCCCGATCTCGACGAGGGGTGCGCTTTCGAGGAGCTCATCTCGTTCCACGGAGGCCTCGGCGGACCCCAGACGGAGGCGTTCGTCCTCCATCCGGGCAAGCTGGCGATGCCAGACGAGCCGCTCATCGGCGCGGCGTCCGTGAACGCGCTCCTCCGAGGCTGGCGCGCCGAGCTCAACGGCGGCGCCGCGACCGGAGCTGGCGACGGTCGGCGCGCGGTGGAGCCCGAGCAGATCCTGGAACCGGGGCACGCGACCGAAGGAGAGTCAGTCACATGAGCACGCCCGAGGCGCCCACCGACACGCCGGCCGCTTCGCCTCCCGCCGGGCCGAGCCGCGCTCGCATCATCACCGCCCGAGTGCTCGTCGTGCTCGGTGTCGTGCTCGTCATGGTGAGCCTGCTCGCGAACTTCGTCAGGCGCGAGGCGCTCGATCGCGACACCTTCCGCGACACCTCGCAGCAGCTGATCGCGAACGAGGACATCCGCAACCAGGTCGCGGCGACGATGGTCGACCAGCTGTACTCGAACGTCGACGTGGCGGGCGCGCTCCAGCAGCGCCTGCCCGACAATCTCCAGGCGCTCGCTGCTCCCCTGGCCGGCCTCGGCCGTGAGGCGATCGACCGCGGCGCGCAGGAGCTTCTCGCGCGACCGCGTGTACAGAGCCTGTTCGTCGACGCGTCGTCGCTGGCACAGGCTCAGGTCAAGCGCGTGCTCGAGGGAGACACGCCGCGGCTCGAGACGACCAACGGCAACGTCGTGCTCGATCTCCGCCCGCTCGTCGTCCAGCTCGGCGACCGCTTCGGCTTCCTCGGCAACCTCGACCAACAGCTTCCGCCGGACGCCGCGCAGATCACGATCCTGAAGGCCGACAACCTCCAGACGGCACAGAACGTCACGCAGGGGCTCAAGGTCGTGGCGAACTGGATTTGGATCCCGGCGATCCTGTGCTGGGCCGTCGCGCTCTGGCTCGTGCCCGGCCGTCGTCGTCGTGAAGTGCGCGCGATCGGAATCGGCCTGATCATCGCCGGCATCGCGCTGCTCGTGATCCGCCGCGTCGCAGGCTCGTACCTCGTCGACAACCTGACGCAGTCGGACTCGGTGCGGCCGGCGGTCTCGGCGTTCTGGCAGATCCTCTCCGACGGTCTGGCCGAAGGCGCCTGGGTCGTCGTGGTGGTGGGCGTGATCGCCACGCTCGGCGCGTGGATCACGGGCAAGGGAGAGCGCGCGACCCGGCTCCGCCACACGATCGGCCCGTGGCTGGCCCGCCCCGCGCTCGCGTGGGCGGTGTTCGCGGGCGTGCTGCTGCTCGTCGTCTGGGCGCTGCCGCTCCAGCGGTTCGTCACGGCCGCGATCCTCGTCGTGCTCGCCGCGCTCGGATTCGAGGCGACGCGGAGGCAGGTCGCGCAGGAGTTGGCCGAGGAGGGCGCCGTGCCCGGCCTGTCGCTCCCGAGGCCGAACATCCCGTGGCGGGCTGCGCCCGCCGGTCCGGGCAACGTCGAGGAGCTCGAGCGTCTCGCGAAGCTCCGCGCGGACGACCTCCTCACCGACGACGAATACTCCGCGGCGAAGGCCCGGGCACTCGATCGCGTCGGGGACTGACCGGTTACGCCCCGGATTACGCCCGGCGACGAATGGATCCCCCGTCCGAGGGACGGGAGAATCGTCGCCATGACGAGGACGATCACCGCTCCCGACGCGCCGTTGACCGACCGCCAGCGCGAGGTCGTCGCGTTGATCGCGGCCGGGTGCTCGAACGACGAGGTGGGGCAATCCCTCGGGATCTCATCGCGTACCGCGAAGGCACACAGCGACGTGCTGCGGGTGAAGCTCGGCGTTGCGCGGCGGAGACAGATTCCCGCCGCGTACCGCCTGCTCACCGGTGAGGACCCTTACGTCCCCGCCCTCGTCAGGCTCCGCCCCCGACGGAGCCGCTGACGGCAAACGCCCGCGGCCCGCCCACGCCGGCCGCGGGCGTTCTTCTCTCGAAGCGGATGGAGTACGCTCACGAGCCACGCCGATGGCAGACGAGCCACGGAAGCCGAGGATCCGCCCGCGCCGGATCATCGAGCGCCTTCGCCTGATTCGTGCGCTCGACCGGTCGGATGCGCGGGTGCGGATGCTGGTCGCGGGCCCGGGGTACGGGAAGACGATCGTTGCCGAGCAGTGGGCCGCCGCGACCGACGGCCGAGGCGTCGGGTGGTTCAGGGCCCGGCGGTCGGCGGCGGACGTGTCCGTCGTGGCACGCGCGCTCGTGGCCGCCGCCGATGTCGTCGTGCCCGGCGCCGGTCGTCGACTGCTGCAGCGCCTCGCAGTGACGGATGACCCCGAGCGCGAGGCGATCCTGCTTGCAGAGATGCTCGCGGAGGATCTCGACGACTGGCCGGCCGACGGTTGGATCGTCGTCGACGACTACGAGAACCTCGCCGCGTCCGTTGCGTCCGAGGCATTCGTCGAGACGATCGTATTGCGATCGCCGGTCCGACTGCTCCTTTCCGGCACGACCAGGCCGTGCTGGGCCGCCCCGCGCGAGATCCTCGCGGGTCGCGTGCTCGAGCTGACCGAACGCGCTCTCGCGATGACCGACGACGAGGCCTCCGAGGCCTTCGCCGGTGCGCACGCCGGGCTCGCGCAGGGCTTGGTTGCGCTCACGGCGGGCTCGCCGGCGGTGATCGGGCTCGCCGCGATGTCGCCCGATGCGCCCGTTCCCGAGGCGGAGCTGCCGGAGAGCTTGTTCGACTTCTACGCCGAGGAGCTCTACCGCGGCCTCGATCCGAGCCTCCGGTCATCGCTTGCGATCCTCGCCGAGATGCCGCTGGTCGACCGCGAGCTAGCAGGCGCGATCCTGGGCGACGAGCGTGCCGCGCGTGTATGCGACGAAGCCCTGCGCCTTGGTCTCTTCGACGAGCGAGACCGCTATCTGGACTTTCACCCGCTACTTCGGTCGTACTTCGAGCGACGTGCCGGTTGGGCAAGCAAACCGCGTGATCGCTCAATTCTCGCCCACGCTTCAACGCATTACCGCGGAAGAGGTGAACTCGACGCTGCCTTTGACCTCACCCAGCGGATTGGGACCGCGCAAGACGTCGATAAATTGGTAGCTGAGTCAATGGGTGAGCTTCTCGACGGAGCTCGTTTGCCGACGCTCCAACTCTGGGTGTCGCATGCATCGCACCGTGTGGGTGAAACACCCTCCATTTTGCTGGGCCAGGCCGAGATTGCACTGCGTCAAGGGCGGCACCTTGCGGCGCAAGCAATCGCTGAACGAGCAA
>DASSVY010000306.1:0-2962 GCA_035705535.1 Gaiella sp.
CCCCGCTCGCTCCGCGGGCGAACGGGTCGACACCGGAGGCGATGCCCGGCCCGTCGTCCGCGACGGAGACCACCACACGCCCGTTGCTCGTGTGCACCTCGATCGCTGCCCGCGTGCCATGGCGGAGCGCGTTCGCGACGAGGTTGGAGAGCACCTGCCGCAGCCTCGTCGCGTCGCCGTCAACCGTCGCCGGGCCGTCGATCTCGACGCTGACGTCCTGCCTCGAGAAGGTTGCGGCGAGCGCGGCGAGGTCGACAGGCTCGAGCCTTAGCGACACGAGGTCCGGGTCGGAGACGAGCCGCGCGACGTCGCGCGCCGCTGCGACGCCGAGGTCGACCATCCGCCTGATGAGCTCCGGGTCATCCGTCGTGGCAGCGGCGGTCGCGAGCGCGTCGAGGGCTGCCACCGGGCTGCGCACCTCGTGCACGACGATGCGGAGGCGCTCGGGGTCGGGCGCCTTCACGCCCGCTCCTCGATGCGCTCGGCCGCACGGCGCGCGACCCTGCGCAGGACCGGGTCGTCGTCGTCGAGAAATGCCTCCACGAGCGGAGCATCGTCCACCGAGCCGACGTTCCCCGCGGCGACGAGCGCGTTCCGGCGGAGCCAGCGGGCATCGTTCCCCGGAACGAACAGCCGGTCGAGCTCGTCCACGAGCTCCCGGTCGTCCCGGGTCAGCCAGTCTGCGAGCGACACTGTGGGCTGGGCCTGCTCGTCGAGCGGCGCGTCCGCGCGGCGCTTCTCTATCCCGGCGTTCCACGGACAGACGTCCTGGCAGATGTCGCAGCCGTACACGCGGTCGCCGAGCGCGTCCATCACATCGTCGGGCATCTCGTCCGCGGTCTGCGTCCAGTACGAGAGGCAGCGGGTCGCGTCGAGCACGCCCGGCTCGTCCAGCGCGCCGGTCGGACAGGCGTCGATGCAGCGCGTGCAGGTGCCGCACCCGGCGGCGACGGGCGCCGTCGCCTCGAGCTCGACCTCGGTGACGAGCGTGCCGAGCACGACCCAGGAGCCGTGCGAGCGGGTGATCAGCATCGTGTTCTTGCCGATGAACCCGACGCCCGACCGCTCGGCGCCGGCGCGGTCGACGTGCTGGTTCGCGTCCACGAGAACGCGGTAGCCGCCGCCGAGCCGCCGGCCGAGCTCGTCGAGCCGCTCGCGCAGGAGCGCGTAGTGGTCGCGCCAGGCGTAGCGCGGCAACCGCCCCTCGCCCGACCCCGGCTCGGGTGCCGGCGCGTAGTAGCAGAGCGCGGCCGAGACGACCGTGCGCGCGCCGTCGAGCACGGTCTCCGGATGGCACGAGACCTCCGGTCGCGCCATGGTGAACCGCATCGAGCCGAACAGCCCGCGTGCGCGGCGTTCCCGGATGTGTCGCTCCGTCTCCTCGTAGGGCGCCGCGGGCGCGGCGCCGACGACGTCGAGCCCGAGCTCGTCCGCGAGGCTCCGCAGCTCGTCGACGGTCATGCGAAGATCGTGCCATGCTCGCCGCCCGCATCCACGAGGACGGCGGCCCCGAGGTCGTCCAGGTCGAGGAGGCTCCCGATCCCGTCGCCGGGCCGGGCGAGGTGCTCGTCCGGCTGCACGCGGCGTCGATGAACCACCTCGACGTCTGGGTGCGCAAGGGCCTCCCCTCGGTGCCGAAGCCCCGCATCCTCGGCGCCGACGGCGCCGGCGTCGTCGAGGCGCTCGGCGACGGGGTCAGCGGGCTCGCCGTCGGCCAGCGCGTGGTCATCAACCCGGGGCTCGTCCACGGCGACCGCGTCACCGTGGTCGGCGAGCACTTCGACGGAACCCACGCAGAGCTGATCGCGATCGACGCCGAGCAGGTGTTCCCGCTCGACGACGGCATCTCGTTCGAGACGGCCGCGGCGTTCCCGCTGGTGTTCGAGACGGCGTACCGGATGCTCGTCACCCGCGAGGCGATCCACCACGGGAACTGGGCCCTGATCTGGGGCATCGGCGGGGGCGTCGCAACGGCTGCGTTCGAGATCTGCCGTGCGTTCGGACTCAAGACGATCGTCACCTCCGGTAGCCCGGAGAAGCTCGCGGCCGCACGCGAGTGGGGCGCCGACGTCGCGCTCGACCACCACTCCGACGATGTCGTCGCAGCGGTGAAGGAGGCGACCGGCGCGGGTGTCGACGTCGTCGTCGAGACGGTCGGTGAGGCGACCTGGGCGCGCTCGCTCGCCGCGATCCGTCCCTTCGGTCGCGTCGTCGTCTGCGGCGCGACGACCGGGCCCAACCCGCCCGCGCACCTCCACCGGCTGTGGTGGAAGCAGCTGACGGTGATCGGCTCGACGATGGGCACGCGAGAGGACTTCCTCGGCGCGTACGAGCTCGTTCGCGACGGCCGCGTTCAGGTTCGGGTCGACCGCGTGTTCCCGCTCGTCGAAGCGGCCGCTGCGCACGCGCGCATGGAGGCCGGCGAGCAGCTCGGCAAGATCGTGCTCACGATCCCGGGCTGATCGGCCCAGCCGCTACGGTAGGGCCATGCTCACGAAGGATGACGTCGTCGAGGCGCTGCACACCGTCGAGGATCCCGAGCTCGGGATGGACATCGTCGAGCTGGGGCTGTTCTACGACACCGAGATCGACGGGCCGCGCGTGAAGGTCGTGCACTCGCTGACCTCGATGGGCTGCCCGGCCGGACCGATGATCCAGGAGTCGATCCACGAGGCCGTAGCCGCCCTCCCGGGGGTCGAGCACGTGGACGTCGAGCTGACGTTCGACCCGCCGTGGACCCCCGACCTCATGTCGGACGACGCCAAGTTCATCCTCGGCTTCGGCTGAGATTTGCCCGCGAAGCGGGATTCCGCGGGAGCGGAATCCCGCCGCTCCAACCCCGCCTGCGGCGGGACACATCCCTGAAGGCGCCCGCTGTCGCCGTCGCAAAGGCCAAGAACGTGCTCTCGTCGGTGGCGCGACGCGCTGCGCCTGCTCTGCTTGAATTCCCCGCTTCAGGGGA
>DASSVY010000307.1:0-2427 GCA_035705535.1 Gaiella sp.
ACGACGGCCATGGTTAGTCGACCCGCGCGCCACCGGGCCGCGTCTCGTCGACGGTGCCCTTGCCCGCACCCCGGCACCAACCCTCGTCGAGGGTGAGCGCCGCGTCGACGAGGGTCAGATGCGTGAACGCCTGCGGGAAGTTGCCGACGAGCCGTCCGGTCTTCACGTCGTACTCCTCGGAGAGGAGCCCGAGGTCGTTGCGGAGCCCGAGCAGGCGCTCGAAGAGCTTCTCCGCCTCTTCGAGGCGGCCCTGCATCGCGTAGACCTGCGCGAGCCAGAACGAGCACGGCAGGAACGTGCCCTCGCCCGGTGGCAGGCCGTCCACGTCGGTGTTCGCCTCGTCGGCGCGGTACCGCGCGACGAGGCCGTCCTCGACGAGCTCGCGCTCGATGGCGGCAACCGTCCCGACCACACGCTCGTCGTCGGCAGGAAGAAAGCCGACCAGCGGGATCATCAGCAGGCTGGCGTCGACCCGATCCATCCCGTACGACTGCGTGAACGCCCCGAGCCTCTCCGAGAAGCCATCGCGGCAGACGTCGTCGTGGATCTCGTCGCGAAGCCGCCTCCAGCGATCGACCGGCCCCTCACGCTCGTACTCCTCGACGCTCCGCACGGCCCGGTCGAACGCCACCCAGGCCATCACCTTCGAGTGGACGAAGTGACGGCGCGGGCCGCGCACCTCCCAGATCCCCGCATCGGGCTGCCGCCATCCGTCCTCGAGCCACTCGAGCAGCTTCCTGTTGAGTGCCCACGCGTCGGGCGATGCCCCGATCCCCGCCTGCCGTGCGTGGTAGAGGGCGTCTGCGACCTCGCCGTAGACGTCGAGCTGGAGCTGGCCGGAGGCGGCGTTCCCGATCCGCACGGGCGCGGAGCCTTCGTATCCCGGCAGCCATTCCAGCTCGAGCTCGGTCAGGCGGCGCTCCCCGGCGATCCCGTACATGATCTGGACCTCCTCGGGACGACCCGCGATCGCGCGCAGCAGCCAGTCGCGCCACGCGCGGGCCTCGTCGTCGTAGCCCGCGCGGACGAGCGCAAGGAGGGTGAGCGTCGCGTCGCGCAGCCAGCAGTAGCGGTAGTCCCAGTTCCGCACTCCGCCGAGGGCCTCGGGCAGCGAGGTCGTCGCCGCCGCGACGATGCCGCCGGTCGGCGCGAAGGTCAGCGCTTTCAGCGTCACGAGCGACCGTACGAGCGGCTCGCGGAAGCGCCCCACGTGGACGCAGTCGGTGACCCACTCCTGCCAGAACGATTCGGTCTCCGCGAGCGCCTGCTCGGGATCGACGCGGTCAGGCGGAGGAAGGTTGGACGGGTACCACGTCAGCACGAACGGCACACGGTCGCCCTCCGCGACGTCGAACTCCGCGACGGTGTGGAAGTTCCGGCCGACCAGCTCAACGGGGGTTGCGAGAAAGAGCGCGTCGGGGCCGGCGATCGCCAGGATCCCGTCGTCCCGTCGCCGGACCCACGGGATGATCGAGCCGTAGTCGAAGCGGATGCTCAGGCTCATCGCCATCGGCACGGTTCCCTCGACGCCCTCGACGATCCGCACGACGTCCGGCGCCTGCCCGCGCAGCGGCATGAAGTCGATCAGCCGCACAACGCCTTCGTCGCAGGCGAGCTCCGTCTCGAGGATCAGCGTATCGCCGCGGTACCGCCTGCGGGCCGAGGTGATCCCGGATGCGGGTTCGAGCGACCAGCGGCCGTTTTCCTCGTCCCCGAGGAGCGCGGCGAAGCACGCGCCCGAGTCGAAGCGGGGAAAGCAGAGCCAATCGATGCAGCCGTGGCACGAGACGAGCGCCGCGGTCTGCAGGTCGCCGATGAGGCCGTAGTCCTCGATCCGTGCGGCCACGATCCGCACGCTAGCGCGTCCTGGCTAGAACTCCACGGATGCGGGCCGTCGTGCAGCGCGTCTCGAGCGCCTCGGTGCGGGTCGACGGGGAGAGGGCCGGCAGCTGTGGACCTGGGCTGCTCGTCCTGATCGCGGCCGGCCACGCCGACACGCCCGAAACCGCCACCCGGCTCGCCGCGAAGATCGCACGCCTGCGGATCTTCCCCGACGAGGCGGGCCGCTTCGACCGCTCCCTCCTGGACACGAACGGCGAGGCGCTCGTCGTCAGCCAGTTCACGCTCCTTGCCGACACGCGGAAGGGGAACCGCCCGAGCTTCACCGAGGCCGCTCCGCCGGAGCAGGCCGAGCCGCTCGTCGAGGTCTTCTGCGCCGCCCTTCGCGGCCTCGGCGTCCCGGTCGAGACCGGCGTCTTCGGGGCGAAGATGGAGGTCGAGCTCGTAAACGACGGCCCTGTCACGATCGTCGTCGACGCCTGAGCCACAGGCTGTGACGCGCCGGGCGGCCCGGGGGCCCGTCCACGGGTCGTCGATCTCTCGGACTCCGTAGTATCGGTGGCCATGGAAGATCGCACGATCGCGGAT
>DASSVY010000308.1:0-5042 GCA_035705535.1 Gaiella sp.
CGCGGCGCTCGAGGAGCTCGACCGCCTCCGCGCGCTGCGCGCCTGCGTCGTCGTCCCGGCACGCGAGTCGGGCTTCGTCCGCGCGTACGCGCTGGCCGGTGGCCGGGTCGCCAGCACGCGTCTTCTCCCGCGGACCGCTGATCCCGCCCCCGAGGCCGCGGCGCTCCTGGCCGACGCGGCGGCCGCGCCGCCGTCCCGTGCCGCGGAGGACGCGGACGAGCTCCGCCTCGTCGCGTCGTTCCTGCGTCGGCCGCCGGCCGAGCTCCGCGTCGTGGCGTTGGAGCTTGGTGCGATTCGCGCCGTCGTCGCGGGGCTACCCTTGGCCGCGTGACGAACGTCGCAGGCGCTCCGGTCCCCTTCGCCGACCGGCTCGCCGAAGCCGTCGAGCGCAAGCGATCGCAGCTGGTCGTCGGGCTCGATCCGGTGCTCGACATGCTGCCGGTCGAGCTCCGCGGGGAGGCGGCCGCCGGTCGCGCGGCGGCGGCGAGCGCCGTGCAGCGTTTCTGCGCGGGGATCGTCGACGCCGTCGCACCGTACGTCGTGGCGGTGAAGCCCCAGGTGGCGTTCTTCGAGGCGCTCGGGAGCGACGGCTGGCGCGCCTTCGAGCAGGTCTCGGCCTACGCTCGAGAGGCGGGCCTCCTCGTGATCGCCGACGCGAAGCGAGGCGACGTCGGCTCGACCGCGCGCGCCTACGCGACGGCCTTCCTCGAGCGGCGCGACGCGGAGCCGCCTCTCGCCGACGCGCTCACCGTCAGCCCGTTTCTCGGGCGCGACTCGCTCGACCCGTTCTTCGCAGCCTGTCGCCGCGAGGGCGCCGGGCTGTTCCTCCTCGTCCGCACGTCGAACCCGGGCGCCGCCGACCTCCAGGATGCGTCGCTCTCCGACGGACGCCCGCTCTGGCGCCAGGTCGCCGAGCTGGTCGACCAGTGGGGCGAGGACCTCGTCGGCTCGCGTGGACTCTCGAGCGTCGGGGCCGTGGTCGGCGCGACCGTGCCGCGGATCGTCGGCGAGGCACGGCGCGCGATGCCCCGCGCGATCATCCTCCTGCCGGGCGTCGGGGCACAGGGGGCGACGCCGGCCGACGTCGCGCGCGCTTTCACGAGCGGGCCCTCCAGCGCATTGGTGAACGCGTCTCGCTCGATCATCTACGCGTATCGCGACGCCCCGGCGGACGACTGGCGCGGCGCCGCAGCGGCGGAGGCCGCGCGTCTGCAGGCAGCAGTCTGGGCGGCGGCCGGCTGGTGAGCGCGAGCGGTAGGCTGCGCGTCGCGTGAAGCGCTGGGGTTTCGCCGCCGTCGCGATGGCCGCGCTCGCACTCAGCGGGCCGGTGTGGGCGTCCGCACCGCCGGTCCAGGCGCAGGCCTATGTCGTGCAGAGTACGGTCGACGGCCGCACACTCGCCGCACGCGACGCGGACGCCCCCCGGCCGATGGCGAGCATCACGAAGCTCATGACCGTGCTCGTCGCGCTCGAGCATCTCCCGCTCGACCGCGTCGTCACCGTGCCCGCGACGGCGGCACGGGTCGGCGAGTCGTCGCTCGACCTGCGCGCGGGTCAGCGCCTCCCTGTCCGCGATCTCGTCATCGGGGCGCTCGTGCCAAGCGCGAACGACGCCGCGACCGCTCTTGCGATCGCCGCCGCCGGCTCGGAGGCGCGCTTCGTCACGCTGATGAACCGAAAGGCGCGCGAGCTCGGGCTCAGCGGGACGCGGTACGCGAACCCCCACGGCCTCGACCAGCCCGGACACGTCTCCACGGCACGCGACGTTGCGACCCTGCTGCGCGTAGCGCTCCGCAACCCGGTGATCCGCCGCTATGCCGGGTCGTCGCAGGCGACTCTGTCGAACGGACGTGTCGTGGTGTCGACCGACAACCTGATCAGTGCCGTGCCGGGGATCGTCGGGGCCAAGACCGGTCACACGGCGAACGCCGGCTGGTCCCAGGTCGCGTACGCGCGGGTCGGGGGAGTCGGGATCACCGCGGCGGTGCTCGGCGATCCGAGCGAGACGCAGCGCGACCAGGATCTCGCGGCGCTCCTTCGGTTCGGGCTCGCGAGCTACCGCCAGTCGCAGGTCGTCGACCCGCGGCGGACCTATGCCGACGTGCCCGTCGGCTGGGGCCTCGATCCCGTGCGGCTCGTCGCGCCCCGCGCGATCGTCCGGCCGGCCCCCGTCGACAGGCCCCTGGTCGAACGGGTGGTCGGGCCGGCAGTCGCGGCACTGCCCGTACGAGCCGGGGAACGGCTCGGCACGCTCGTCGTGATGGACGGCCGCAGGATGGTCGCGCGGTCGCCGCTCGTCGCCGCGGCCGCCCGCGACGAGCCGGACGCGCTCGCGAAGGCCGACTGGCTTGCCGGTCGGACTGTGCACCATCTGGTGGGGCTGGTCTCATGACCCCGGGACACCGCCGATGATCATCACCGTCACGCCCAACGCCGCCCTCGACCGCTCGCTCACGGTCCCGACCCTCCAGCTCGGCCAGCGACACCGAGCGAGCGACGTGCTCACGCTCGCCGGCGGCAAGGGGATCAACGTCGCGCGGGCGCTGAAGCGCCTCGACCATCCGGTCGTCGCGACCGGTCTCGCCGGTGGCCGCACCGGCACGCGCATCGTCGAGCAGCTGACCGAGGAGTCGATCCTCAACGACTTCGTCAGAATCCGGCAGGAGTCACGGACGTCCACACTCGTCGTCGACCCCACCTCGGGCACGCAGACGGAGATCAACGAGTGGGGTCCGAAGGTCACAGAGACCGAGCTCGAGATGCTCCTCGACAAGGTGCGCTACCTCTCGCGGAGCGCAGAGGCGGTCATGTTCGCCGGCTCCCTCCCGCGCGGCGTCGCGGACGGCTTCTACGCCGACGCGGTGCGCGAGCTCAACCGCCGCGGCGTCCGCGTGGCCCTCGACACCGAGGGCGAGCCGCTGCGGCTCGGCCTCGAGGCAGAGCCGTGGCTCGTCTCGCCGAACCAGCATGAGGCCGAGCAGCTCGTCGGACAGGAGCTGTTCGACGAGGAGGACTTCCTGATGGCGCTCGACACGATCGCCGAGATGGGGGCCCGCAACGTCCACATCACGCTGGAGAACGGCTGCTTCGCGCTCGTCCGCGAGGAGCGCCAGGTGCGGCGCTACCGGGCGGTCACGCCGCGCCTCGAGCCCGTCTCGGTCGTCGGCGCGGGCGATGCGTTCCTCGCCCAGTGGCTCAACGCCGTCCTCGACGACGCCTCCGCCGAGGACGCGTTGCGGCTCGCCTCGGCCGCCGGGGCCGCCTCCGTCCTCGAGGTCGGCGCGGGCCGCTTCGACCCCGCGGAGGCCCGCCGCCTGCTTCCGTCTGTGGAAGTGCACGAGCTTTCGCACGTCTAGCGCGGCCGGCTCGGGCCGGACGCGCTGTTACGATCGAAGCCACTTGGAGAGCCCGCGGGACAAGTTCGCGAAGGAAGGGCTGACCTTCGACGACGTCCTGCTCGTCCCGGCCGAGTCGGCAGTCCTTCCGAACGACGTCGTCACTGCGAGCCGTCTCACGCGGACGATCGTGCTGGAGATCCCGATCGTCTCCGCGGCGATGGACACGGTCACGGAGGCGCGGATGGCGATCGCGCTCGCCCGCCTCGGCGGGATCGGCGTGCTCCATCGCAACCTCTCGATCGCCGACCAGGTGGCCGAGGTCGACAAGGTCAAGCGCTCCGAGGCGGGAATGATCGTCGAGCCCGTCACGCTCTCGCCGGAAGCACTCGTCGGAGACGCGCTCGAGCTGATGGCCCGCTACCGCGTCTCGGGGATCCCGATCACCGACGCGGACGACAGGCTCGTCGGCATCCTCACGAACCGCGACCTCCGCTTCGGCGTCCCGTCGACCATGCGGGTGGCGGAGGCGATGACGAGGGACGGGCTCGTCACCGCGCCGGTCGGCACGACGCTCGAGGAGGCGCAGGCGATTCTCGGCCGGCATCGCATCGAGAAGCTGCCGATCGTCGACGTCGAGGGGCGGCTCAAGGGCCTGATCACCGTGAAGGACATCGCGAAGCGCGAGGCGTACCCGCTCGCGACGAAGGACGAGCACGGCCGCCTGCGCGTCGCCGCCGCCGTCGGTGTCGGGACCGATGCACTGGAGCGAGCCCACGCGCTCGTCGACGCCGAGGTCGACGCGCTCGTCGTCGACACGGCCCATGGCCATTCGCTCGGGGTCCTCGACGTCGTCCGTCGAATCAAGAGCGCGCATGACGTCGAGGTGATCGCGGGGAACATCGCGACGGGCGAGGCCGCCGAGGCACTGATCGACGCCGGCGCGGACTGCGTCAAGGTCGGGGTCGGCCCTGGGTCGATCTGCACCACGCGGGTCGTCGCTGGCGTTGGCGTCCCGCAGGTGACCGCGGTCTCCGACGTCGTCGCGGCGGCTGCCGACGAGGGCGTGCCGGTGATCGCCGACGGCGGGCTCACCTCCTCGGGCGACGTCGCGAAGGCGATCGCTGCCGGCGCCGACACGGTGATGCTCGGCTCGATGCTCGCCGGCACCGACGAGGCGCCGGGCGGCGTGATCGTCGTTCAGGGCGAGCGCTTCAAGGAGTACCGGGGCATGGGCTCGCTCGGAGCGATGAAGGCACGGTCGTTCTCGAAGGACCGCTACTTCCAGGGCGACGTCGAGGACGTGGACAAGCTCGTGCCCGAGGGGATCGAGGGGCGAGTGCCGTACAAGGGCCCGCTCGCGCCGATCGTGTATCAGCTCGTCGGCGGCCTCCGCCAGGCGATGGGCTACTGCGGCGCGGCCACGATCGAGGCGATGCAGCGCGAGACGCGCTTCGTGCGCATCACCGGCGCGGGCCTGCGCGAGTCGCATCCGCACGACGTGACGATCACCAAGGACGCACCCAATTACCGGCGCGGCTGAACTGGTGCAGTTCCCGGTGCCGGAGCCGGAGGAACGCCCGGTCCTGGTGGTCGACTTCGGAGGGCAGTACTCGCAGTTGATCGCCCGGCGCGTGCGCGAGGCGCGGGTCTACTCGGAGATCGTCTCACATCGCTCGACCGCGGCCGACATCCGGCGCAGGAATC
>DASSVY010000309.1:0-2289 GCA_035705535.1 Gaiella sp.
TGGCGCACGACGGGCGTCGACTTCTCCGACGTCGCGATCGAGAAGGCGGAGCGACTGGCGGCGAGCCGCGGCGTCGACGTCGAGTGGGTCGTCGCAGATGCGCTCGTGCACGTCCCGGAGCCCCGTGCGTTCGACCTCGTCGCCGTCCTCTATCTTCAGCTCCCGCACGACGAGCTCGCGCGGGCGCTGCACGCGGCCACAGGCGCGTTGGCCCCGGGGGGCACGCTCTTCGTGCTCGGCCACGACACGACGAATCTCACCGACGGCTACGGTGGGCCCCGCGACGCCTCAGTCCTCTTCACGCCCGAGGACGTCGTCGCGGAGCTGGGTTGTCTCACGATCGAGCGGGCCGAGCAGGTGCGTCGCGCCGTCCCGCTCGACGACGGCGAGGCAACGGCCGTCGACGCCTTCGTCCGGGCCCGCAGTCCCCGCTGACCCCGACTATCGTTCGCCGCGATGAGACGCGTGCTCGCGCTCGCCGTCGCCCTCGCCGCGATCGGCGTCGGTGCTGCCTCTGCCGCGAACGCGCCGAGCCCGCTCGCGTTCGTGCTCCGCCCACCCGACTTCCCGGCCAAGGCGGACCCCGTCGACGCGGGGCCGATGCCCGCCTCGTTCGCGCGCAAGCTGCGCGGGATCCGTGCCGTGGGTCGCGGCGCCCAGTACTTCGCGAGCATCCCGTTCGGGCCCGAGCGCTCGCAGACGGTCTACGGGCTCGTCGTCACGACGCCGAGCGTCGCCCAGGCCCGCAAGGTCTTCGCGTGGCAGAAGCGGACGGAGCTGAAGCCGGGTCGCAGCGGGTCGGCCTTGAACCTGCCGCGCTTCGGCGACGAGCAGGTCGGGCTTGCGAGCGGCGAGACCGATTCGGGGAGCCTCCTCGTTCGGCGCGACACGACCGTGTGGCGGCTCGAAGTCGCCGCGGACGGCCAGCTCTCGCTCTCCCCGGCGAGGGTCCGCGACGAGCTCGCGAAGTACGCGGCGAAGCAGCGCGACCGGATCGGCTAGTGGACGCGTCCGTACGTTCGGTCGTGGTTGGCGGTTCGCAGACCGAGCAGCCCTAGGACGCAGGGAGCCCCGATACCCGAAGGTATCGGGGCGACCGAGGACGACGGGATGCGATGCGTCTGCGGGCCGCCAGGCACACCCCTGTACTTGCGGATGCGTCCACTAGAGGCTCAGCCCCGCTTCACGACGAAGTCGGTGCGGCCGACGAGCTTGCCGTACCGCGGGCTCGCGAGCGTCCCGAACGCCGGCCAGACGAACACCTGATACTTGCCGTCTCGCAGTTGCTGCCGGCGACCGCGGAACCTCCAGGTGTCGCGCAGCCGGAGCTGGGTCTCCTTCGGCCACGTGGTCAGCAGCTTCTGCTTCCCCCGCCAGAGCTGGACGTTGTAGAAGCGCGCCTTCGCGACCGGCGCCCAGCGGACGAGCGGGGCCTTGCGCAGCACGGCGCCGCCGAGCGGGAGCAGGATCCCTCCCGAGGGCCGGACTGCGAGCGTCCTCGTGGCGACGTTGCCCGCCTCGTCGTAGACGCGGACCTCGTACCAGTAGCGCGACGGCGACCGGGCCTTGCGGTCGAGAAGCCGGATGCCCTTGCCCGAGAAGACCACGGCCGGCTTCTTGCCCTTGCCGCCCGGCGCGCGCTCGACCACGGTGCGTACCACGTCTGCGGGGGCTGTCCACGAGACCGAGATCCCACGCGCCGTCCGCCGTGCCTTGACGACGGGCCGCGCGGGCTTCGTGTGGTCGTACCGGAGCTCGACCTGCACCGGTGCGCTGAGATGCCCCACGGCGTCCCGGCACTGGCCCACGAGCTTCGCCGGATTCCCGTCGGGGCCGGCATACGTCACCGGCGGGCTGCACTCGGCGACCCCGGAGCCGCCGTCCTGGCCGGTGAAGGCGACCTTGACCGGGTGGTTGTACCACCCGTTCGCGTCGGGCGGCCGCTCGACCTGGGGTGTGACGGTCGGCGCCGCGGCGTCGTAGTGGATCGAGAGCGTCGTGGAGCCGGTGTTGCCCGCTCCGTCCGTGCACGACCCCGTGATCTTGGCGTCGCCGCTGTCCGGCCCGCTGTACGTCGCGGAGGTGCAGGAGCTGATCCCAGACGGCCCGCCGTCGCCGGAGAACGACACGGAGACGGGGCTCGTGTACCAGCCGTTCGAGTCCGGCGAACGGGAGACCGAGGGGTCGACCGACGGGGGGCTCGAGTCCTTCGCGACGGAGACTGTGTACGACCTCCCTTCAGGCCCATACTGGAGGGCGCATGTGACAGCGGTGCCGGCTGTGTCGTCC
>DASSVY010000310.1:0-4497 GCA_035705535.1 Gaiella sp.
GACCGTTATCTGAGCAGTCTCTGATCTGTCGCGAAGCAGGGATCCGCAGGAGCGGATCCCTGCCGCGAAACCCCCCGCCTGCGGCGGGGTACACCCTGAAGCCGCCTACTTCGTGGCGGAACTGCAGGTGAGGGCCGGAACGGGACTTTGGCCCTGGACAACGTCCGGTGGAAAGCGCATGATCACGTCTGCAGGCCGAGCCGCAAGGCGAGCGGCGACGTCTGTGTCTGACGGCCGATCGCGGGTCCCCGGTGGGGGCCCGTGGTCGTTAGACGCGGGGGAAACCATGTTTCCCCCGCGAGCCCCCTTCTTCAGCGCGGTTCACCGGCCTAGTCGCCGTTGGCCTCCCGCCGGGCAAAGCCCGGCTCCGGCCGCGAACGGTGTCGTGCATGGGTCGACTGTTACGGCTTCCAGACCATGAGGGCGACGATGGCGAGGGTGGCGACGAGCCTTGAGGCGTCGAGCGTGAGGGCGACAGGATCGCGGAGGTGGCGGGCCAGCTCCGGCGAGGGGCCGTCGCCCAACGACGCTTCGTGCTCGGCGAGCTCGCGCGTCCGCCGGTCGAGCCTGCCGGCGAACGCGCCCACGACGAGGAGCCAGGCGATCAGCGCGTACGTCCAGCGGAGCCACCCGGAGCCGTACGGGAACCCGAGCTCGTGCGCGAGCCACGCGCCGGCGGCCACCGTCAGGACGAGCCCGAGACCGACGAGCGGCACGAGCGGGCGCACCGCCCGCAACAGCAGCGCGCTCTCGGAAGGGCGCTCCTTGCCGATCGCGAGGAGCCGCAGCGCCGTGACGGCGACGCTCGCACCGACGAAGAGGAGCACGCCGACCAGGTGGAGGAACAGCGCCCAGTCACGTGCCACGTCTCGACGCTATCCCGCGCGCGCGTGCTGATGCGTCGATGGGAATCCGTAGCCTTGGCTGCCGGACGTGGGGGAAACCATGTTTCCCCCACGAGCCCCCTTCCCATCGCTGTGCACCGAGAACCCGCAGATGGCCTCCCGGCCGGCAAAGCCGGCCTCCGGCCGTGAACGGCTGTATCACGATCGGCCGTGAATGCGCACTAGCCTGACGCCGTGCTCACGGTGCTTCGCGTACTGCACGTCCTTTCTGCCTCGATCTGGGTGGGAGGAACCGTGGCGCTCGTGTTCGTCGGCGTGCCCGCGATCCGGAAGCTGGAGGGCGAGGCGCGGGCGGTCGCGATGCGCGCGCTCGGGCGTCGTTGGCGGCCGATCGGCTGGAGCGCGATGGCAGTCGCGATCCTCTCCGGCCTCTGGCTGACGGAGCGGCACGGGGGCTTCCACCGGGCGGTGCTCGACACGGACTTCGATCGGACGCTGATCCTCAAGTCGGTGCTCGTCGCCTTCCTCGTGGTGGGCGGGCTGCTGCACGACTTCGTCCTCGGCCCACGGCTTCAGCGGGAGCTCCGCTCGGGCAGCGAGGCGGCGCCGGCGACGCGACGGCGGCTCGTCCTCGTCGGGTGGTTCAACTTCGGGCTGACGATCGCCGTCCCGATCCTCGGCGCCGTGGTGCTGAGCACGCTCGACTGATGGCAGCGCTCGTTGCAGGCCGCAACTTGCCCCTCTCGCGGACTCGGTGAGCGATGAACGAGGCTGCTCGTCACCTTGCCCTGCTCACACGGACGACGGAGGTCGTGAACTCCTCGCTCGACCTGCAGGACGTGCTCCAGGCGATCGCCCACGCGGTCGCGGCGGCGCTCGAAACCGACGCATGCTTCGTCTACCTCTACGACGAGCGCGCGGACGAGCTCGTCCTGCGGGCGACGCACGGGACGCGGATCGAGGACGCCACGAGCGCCCCGCGGATGCGGAGCGGGGTCGGGATCACCGGGGTGGCGGCCGCGGAGCGGCGCCCGATCATGCTCCCCGCGGGGGCGCACCTCGACCCCCGCTTCAAGGCCTTCCCGAACCTGCGCGAGGACGAGTACGAGTCGATCCTCGCGGTGCCGATCCTGGCCCGTCAGGTGCTGGAGGGCGCGCTCAACGTGCGCACGCGCGAGCGACGGGAGTTCAGCGAGGCCGAGATCGGCCTCCTGACGTCGATCGCCTCACAGGTCGGCCAGTCGATCGAGCATGCGAAGCTCTATGCGCAAGCGCGCCGGAGGGTCGAGGAGCTCGAGGCGCTGGCGCGTATCTCGGAGGCGGTCTCGGAGTCGCTCTACCTCGAAGAGTCGCTCGAGGCGATCGTCCGCACCACGGTCGAGTCGCTCCGGGCGACGGGAGCGGCGCTGGTCCTCGAGGACGGCCGCGTCGCCTGGCCCGAGGGCCGGGCCGGCGCCCACGCCGTCCGGCTGCCGCTGCGCTGGCGCGGCCGGACGATCGGCGAGCTCGTCGTCGACCGCGACATCCCGTTCACCGACGACGATCGGCAGCTGCTGGACGCGATCGCGAACCAGGCCGCGGTGGCGCTCGAGCACGGGCGGATGGCCCTTCGCGGCGTCCTCGCCCAAGAGATCCACCACCGGGTCAAGAACAACCTCCAGACCGTCGCGTCGCTGCTGCGCCTCCAGGCGCGGGCGGACGGGGTCGATCCGCAGAAGGCCCTCGGCGACTCCGTCAACCGGATCCTCGCGATCGCCGCGGTGCACGAGGAGCTGACCGAGCACCGGGAGGACGTGGTCGACCTCGCGGAGCTCGTCGATCGGCTGCGCGCGACGCTCGTGCAGGGCCTCGTCGCGGGCAAGGAGGTGACGGCCGAGCTCGAGCCGCTCACGCTCGCCGGGCAGCGCGCGACCGCGCTCGCGCTCGTGTTCTCCGAGCTCCTCTCGAACGCCCTCGAGCACGGAGGCGAGCGCGTGTCGATCGCTCTCGCGCTCGACGGAGGCGACATCGTGCTCGCGGTCGAGGACGACGGCGCGGGAATCGGGCCCGCGACCGACGGCACGGGAATGTCGATCGTCCGCGCTCTCGTCAGGGACGAGCTCGGCGGCTCGCTCGCTCTCACCGACGATCGCGGGCTGCGGGCCGAGGTCCGGTTTCCCGTGGAGCGCTAGATGGTTGATCGGAAATCAGCGCGAACCGGATGGCGCCCCAGACACGGCGCCGGATCGACCCGCTCGGTTTCGACACGTACCTTCGGGTACGCGCCGAAACCGACCGCGCCGCCCTGCTTGGTCTGGGCCACCCCCGGACGTCACGCCAATTTCCGATCAACCATCTAGGAGGAGCGGTGCGGATCCTGATCGCAGAGGACGAGACGATCATCCGTCTCGACCTGCGCGAGCTGCTCGAGCGCGCGGGGTTCGAGGTGGTCGCCGAGGCCCACGACGGGGAGGAGGCGGTCGAGCTCGCCCGGAGCGCAGAGCCCGACCTCGCGCTCCTCGACGTGAAGATGCCCCGACTCGACGGGATCGAGGCGGCGCGCCGCATCCTCGACGAGCGCGCGATCCCGATCGTGATGGTCACCGCGTACGGCGAGCAGGAGCTGGTCGCCCGGGCCGTCGAGGCAGGCGTGTTCGGCTACCTCGTCAAGCCGTTCCGCGAGTCGGACCTGCTGCCGGCGATCGCGACGGCGCGCGCCCGTCACGAGGAGCTTTCCGCGCTGCGCGCGGAGGCCGACTCGCTGGCGGGGGCGCTCGCCGCACGCAAGGCGATCGAGCGCGCGAAGGGCCTCTTGATGGAGCGTGAGGGGCTCACCGAGAACGAGGCCTTCGCGCGCCTCAGAAAGGCGAGCCAGATCTCCGGCCGCCCCCTCAAGGTCGTCGCGGAAGCCTTGATTGCCACGCTGGACGCAGGCTAGGACGCCGCGAGCAGCCGATCCTCTTCGCGCCGGCGGCGCGTCCGGCGGGTCGTCCAGACCGCCGCGGCGACGAGCGCGAGCGGGGCCGCGGCGATGGCGACCGCCAGGAGGACGACGCCCTCCCACGCGAGCACCGCGAGAGCCTTGTCGAGCGCGCGGTCGAGCCGCGAGCCGGGGACGGCGACTCCGCCCTCCTGCTTCGTGCGGAGATCGAGCTGAATCGTTGCGTTCCGCGCCTCGGCGGAGGTCGCCGCGTGGCTCGTGCGGACGTCGCGCAGCGCAGCGCGGGCCTGCGCGCGCTGCTCTTCGAGCCGGGCGCGCTCGGCGGCGGTGTCGGCGCGATCGATGGCGGCCGTCAGGGCCGCGATCCGGGCGCGGAGCTGCTGCTCGCGACGGTCGAGCGTGTCGAGCGTCGCCTGGAGGTCGTCGATCTGGACGTTCTGACCGAGGATCGTCCCGAGGCTCGACAACTGAGTGACCGCGTTCGCTGCGTTGCTCGACGGCACCCGGAGCGTGACCGACGCTGCGTCCTCGTCGCCGGTGGCGTAGTGCACCGACAAGAGGTAGCCCCCGAGGTCCCGCGCGATCGCGAGCGCCTGCTGCGTCGCGGACGAGAGCGCGTCGGTGTCGTCGACCTGCAGCGACAGCGCGGCGCTGTAGCGCTGGGCGCGTCCGGCGACCGGGCCCGGGGCCGCCTTCTGGGCGGGCGACGCATCGGCGGCCGGAGGAGGCGCG
>DASSVY010000311.1:0-4762 GCA_035705535.1 Gaiella sp.
CCCGGGCGCTCGTCCAGCAGCAACGCACCGAGCGCGACCGCGACGAGCGGGTTCACGTACTGGTGCGTGACGACCTGCGAGATCGGCGCGTTGCCGAGCAGCCAGGCGTAGGCGCTGAAGCCGACCACGGAGCCCATGATCGTGAGGTAGGCCCAGGCCGCGAGCGGGCCCGGCTGGAGGGCCGAGCCGTCGAGGTCGCCCAGCTCGCCGGTGGCGACCGCGGCGACGAGGAGGACGGCGCCGCCGCCCAGCATCTCGTACGCCGACGCGACGAACGCGTCGCTCGGCAACTGCAGGCGTCGGGCCGCGAAGGAGCCGAGCGACCAGGACACGGACGCGATGACCATGATCAGGAGCCCGATCGCCTCGGAGCCTCCGGCGCTCCAGCCCGGGCCGACCACGAAGCCGAGGCCGACGAGGCCCACCAGCGCTGCGACCGCCGTCGCGCGCGCGACCCGCTCGCCGGCGATCCGCCGGAGGACGACGATCTGCAGCGGCACGGAGCCGGCGATCATCGCGGCGACGCCCGAGTCGATGCGCGTCTCGGCGACGTGTACCAGCCCGACGCCGAGGGTGAGGAGCGCGACGCCGAGTGCCGCCGCCGAGAGCGCCTCCAGCGCCGCGACGCGGAGCGAGCGCCGCGCGACGACCGCGATCAGCGCGAGGATCGCCGAGGCGGCGAGGAACCTCGTGCCCGCGGTGAGGAGGGGCGGCAGCGTGCGCACGGCGATCTTGATCGCCAGGTAGGTGGAGCCCCAGACGAGGTAGACGATCCACAGCGCGGTCCAGAGGCGGACCCGGGACGAGCCCCTCATGCAGGAGAAAACGGCGGCCGGGCGCGCGGCGTGAGATGGGCGGGACGGTGCACGAACGTCACAACGACGGCGGACGCGGATTCGATCCCGACCGTCCGTGTTTGCGGGTCGCGGCGCGCGGCCGTATGGTCCCACCCATGGGATTCCTCGACAAGCTCCTCGGACGGACGAAGGAGACGGCGGGAGAGGCGGCCGACAAGGCGGCGCCCGTCGTCGACAAGGCGCAGGACGCCGCCGGCGATGCGTGGGACAAGGCCGGCGACGCCGCCGGCGACGCGGGCGACGAGGCGAAGGACGCCGTCTCGGACCTCACGCACCGCGGCGACGAAGCTGCCGAAAGCGCGGAGCCCGGCCCGGGCTCCGGCGGCTCGGCGCCCCCGGCCGCCTAGTCCGGCTCGCCCCGGCCGACGAACGAGGCTGCGTGGCCCCGGGCGTTCGCCTGCGCGAGCTCCTGCTCGTCGAGCGCGCCGATCCGGTGGAGGAGCGCCAGTTCGTCGCGGAGGCGGGTGCGCATCATCTCCGGGCCGTCCGTCGCGATCGTGAAGGCAACCCCGTGCTCGACGAAGCGCCGGAGGGTCTCGCGCATCTCCTCCTCGCTCGCCAGCGCGCGCGTCAGGAGATTCGAGGTCGGGCAGATCTCGAGCGTCACGTCGGCCCCCCGGAGCAGGCGCATCAGCTCGGGGTCGCGGGCCGCGAGAACGCCGTGTCCGATCCGGTCGGGACGGAGCGACTCGACGACCTCGCCGAGCTCCTCGCCCCCCGTCGCCCCCTCCTCGCCGACGTGAATCGTCACGCCGAGACCGGCCGACCGTGCGAGCTCGACCATCGGCGCGATCTGTGTGTAGTCGTAGCGGTCGCCGCCGGGGCGCGGGCCGGCGATGTCGACGCCGACGACGCCGCGGCTCGCCCAGCGGATCGCCTTCTCGACGATGATCTCGTTCTGCCGGGCGCTGAACGTCCGGTCCATCATCAGGATGAGGCCCGCACGCACCTGCGGGTACTCGAGCCGGGCGATGTCGAGGCCGCGGCTCGCCGCGAGGATGATGTGGTCCAGGTCGCGCTCACCGCCCCGGTTCCGCTTCATCGGGTTGAAGCGAACCTCGAGCGTCGTGATGCCCTGCGAGCGATACGCGCCGCCGATCGCGCCGTGGACGGACTGCTGGACCGCGAACGGCGAGGACTGGATCAGCTCCGTCCAGTGGTAGATCGCGTCGAGCGCGTCCAGGTTGGGCACGCCGCGCGGGTCGGAGACCGTGACGAGCCTGTCGAACTCCCAGTAGTCCTTGACAGGGAGCGCGATCCCCTGCTCGTGCGCGAGGCTCCACATCGTGTCCGAGGCGACCGAGCCGCCGAGATGGGTGTGCAGCTCGGCGAGCCCGACGTCGGCGAGGAGCATCCGCGGAGTCTAGATTTTGCTCGCGAAGCGGGATCCCGCAGGAGCGGAATCCCGCCGCTTGATCCCCGCCCTCCGGGCGGGGCGCATCCCTGAAGGCGACCGCTTCGCGGTCGCAACCCCGACGTGGGTCCTGACGAGGTGCTCCTTCACTCAGCTGTCGCGAGCGCGACGAAGTGGCGCAGCGGCTCGATCCAGGCGGGGTCGACCATGTGCGGGACATCGCTCTCGAGCCGGAGCAGGTCGGCGCCGGCGGCGGCGACGGTCTCTGCGGCCTCGGCGCCGAAGCGGGAGGAGATCACCGGATCGAGGGTGCCGTGGGCGACCGCGACGGGGACGCCCGCGAGCTTCGCCGGGTCGAGCGGGTACCCGTCGACGCGGGGGAGGAACCCGGACAGCGCGACGACCGCGGCGGGCCGGGGACGATCGGGCCCGAGGGTCATCGCCCAGCTCATCACGGCCCCCTGCGAGAACCCGCCGAGCACGACGCGCTCCATCGGAACGGGAAGCGCGTCGAGGAACCCGGCCAGGCGTGGCGCCGTCGCGAAGAACGTCGTCGGCTCGGGCGTCGGGATCCCGCCGAGCGCGTACCAGTGACGACCTCCCGGCGGCAGGTGGAACGGGCCGCCCGGGGTCACGCCCACCAGCCGGCGCTCCGGGTCGAGCAGGTCGAGCAGGGGAAAGAGGTCGTTCTCGTCCGCGCCGCGGCCGTGCAGCAGCACGAGCGCACCTACAGGCTCGGCGGCCGCGTCGCGCCAGCGCGCGACGAGCGGCTCCGCGCCAGCGTCTACGTCGTCCACGCGACACGTGGGTCGGGCAGCGGCGTCAGCTCCTGCTCGACCCGGGGCCTGAGATGCTCGAACGCCGGTGGCAGGATCAGCTTCTCGCCGAGGTGCGCCGGATCCTCGTCGATGCCGAACCCCGGTCCCAGAGTCGCCAGCTCGAAAAGCACGCCGCCCGGCTCGCGGAAGTAGACGGAGCGGAACCAGAAACGATCGATCACCGGCGTGGCGTGCATGCCCGCCTCGGTGACGCGCCGCTGCCAGGCCTGGTGGTCCTCCATCGTCGACGACCAGGCGACGTGGTGGACGGTGCCCGCGCCGGGAACGCCCAGGCCGGAGCTGGGCGGCGCATCGTAGGCATAGAGCCCTCCGCGCGCGCGCCCGCGCAGCTCCCACGACGCGTCGCCCGTTGGGTGGAAGCCCATGACCTCCTCGAGCAGGCGGCGGCTCCGCTCGGGGTCCGGGACGAACGCGCGCACGCCCCCGAACCCCTGCAGCGCGTAGGCCTCGGGGATCTCCGGATGGCGGGCCACGAGCGGCTCGTCGGGCACGTCCGACACGGCGAGCTCGAGACCCAGGCCCTCCGGGTCCTCGAAGCGGAGCGCACCCGGCTCGCGGGTGGCGCGCACTCCGTGCTCGCCGAGCCTCGACTCCCAGAAGTCGACCGCCTCGTCGGAGGCGACGCGGAACGTCACGCGGTGCACCATCCCTGCGCCCGCCCGTCCGTGTCGCGCACCGGGGTACTCGAAGAACGTGATGTCCGCGCCCGCGCTCCCCTGCTCGTCGGCGTAGAAGAGGTGGTAGACGAACGGGTCGTCCTGGTTGACCGTCTTCTTCACGAGCCGGAGTCCGAGCACTCCGGTGTAGAAGGCGACGTTCCCGGGCGCGTCGCCTGTGATGCACGTCACGTGGTGGATTCCCTCGAGCTGCATCCTGTCTCCGATCGTCTGGCGGCGGCCGTCCGCGTGTGAAGCCGTACCGAACAGCAACTACCATAGTTGTGGATGCAAACGTCCCTCGAGAAGCTGAGCGCGCGCGAGCTCGCCGCCTGGCGCGGGTTCCTTCGCGTGCACTCGGGCATCGTGCGGGAGCTCAACACGGAGCTCGAGCTCACACATGCGCTGCCGCTCGCGCATTACGAGGTGCTCCTCTACCTCGACGCTGCGCCCTGCGGGAAGCTGACCATGAGCGAGCTCGCACAGTCGGTGCTCCTCAGCCAGAGCGGCGTGACGCGCCTCGTCGACCGGCTCGTACGGTCCGGGCTCGTCGTGCGCGAGGGGTGCTCGGAGGACCGTCGCGTGATGTACGCGCGTCTCACCGACGAGGGGCGCGAGGCCCTGACCGAGGCGCGCCCGACGCTGATCGAAGGGGTCAGGCAGCGCTTCCTGACGCACTTCGACGACGCGGAGCTCGACGCGCTTGCCGACGCCTGGGAGCGCGTCCGCCCGGGCGCTACTTGCTGAGCAGCGCGGGGGAAACCATGTTTCCCCCGCGAGCCCCTTCTTCAGCGCCGTTGCTCATCGGAGCCTCGTTGGCCTCCCGGGCGAATGAATCGCCCTCCGGCCGCAAGGATCGGCGCAAGTAACAGACTGCAACTTTCATCCTTCCACGTGTCTCGGTGGCGGGCCCCGAACGCCTCGCGGCCGAAGGGCGATTCATTCGCCCGAGAGGCCAGGGACGCGTCGCAGAAACGCCGCGCGGCCGAAGGGCGATTCATTCGCCCGAGAGGCCAGGGACCCGTCGCAGAAACGCCGCGCGGAAGGAGGGGGGTC
>DASSVY010000312.1:0-10013 GCA_035705535.1 Gaiella sp.
GGCGCCGACCGATGGGGTCGACGCGGAGCTGTTCGTCGAGGCGCGCGCGCTCCGCGCGGCGCTTCGCGAGCTCGCGCTCGCGAACACGCTCGGTACGGCACCGGCGGCGGAGCGGCAGCGGGCGCTCGACGAGACGCTGCGTCTCTTCCCCCTCGAGGTCCGCCTCGACGCGGGACGGCCCCGCGTCGTGCCGTCGGGCGACGGCGCCCGCGGCGGCCTCGCCGCCATCGTCGCGGTGCTCGCGGAGTCCCAGGCCGCGGGAACCTGGGAGCGCCTCAAGGCCTGCCGGCAGGAGACGTGCGGCTGGGTGTTCTACGACGGCTCGCGAAACCGCTCGTCGAGCTGGTGCTCCATGCAGGTGTGCGGGGGGCGAGCCAAGGCGTCGAGCTACCGGCGCCGCCGCGCGGCGAGGACCGCTCGGTGAAAGGAGCCGGCTACGTCCTCGGTCTGGCCGCGAAACGGCTCGGGCGCCGCGACGGCGGCGCGCTCGTCGCGGCTCTCGGCATCACCGCAGCTGCAGCCGTGCTCGCGCTGATCCTCGCCGGGACGACGGTCGCGAAGGACCGCGCGGTGGCGCAGGACGTCGATCGGCTGCCCGCCGCGGCGCGCGCCGTCCGCGCCGTGTGGTTCGGCGTGCCCGCAGGACCGGCGGACGATTGGCGTGGCCTCGACCGCACCGCGCGCGACGCGCTCGCGCCCTTGCCGACGGGAAACGCGACCGCGATCGCGCTCGTCCGCGAAGGCACCGTCGGCGGCGCCTTCGTCGGGCTCGCCGCCGTCGACGGCCTGAAGCCCTATGTCCTCCTCCGCAGCGGCCGGCTGCCGCGGACGTGCCGGCCCGAGCGCTGCGAGGTGCTCCGCCTCCGCGGCAAGGGGCGCCTGCCCGACGTGCCGGGCCTGCGGATCGTGGAGGTCGGCACGGCGGCCCTGCGCTCGCGGCAGCTCTTCGGCGACTTCCTCGCGCCGACCGACAACGCACTCGAGGACGCCGAGGTCGCTCCCGCGCTCCGACGGTCCTCGACGTACCACCGCCCTGCGCCTGCCCCGCTCGTCGTCGCGGAGGGCGTCGCGGGCCTCGTCTCGTCACCCGTCCTCTCCCGCACCTACCGCAGCTACGGCTGGGTGCAGCCCCTGAAGGCGGGGACGCCGCGGCTGTGGCAGATCGACGGGCTGCTGGCGGGCGCGGACCGCGCGCGCGCGACGCTGCAGGCGAACTCGTCCTCGTGGTCCGTCTCGCTGCCGACCCAGGAGCTGCGCGAATCGGAGCACGCCGCCACCGTCGCCGGGCGCCGGCTCCTGCTCGTCGGCGGAGAGGCGGCGGCGCTCCTGGTCGCCTTCGCGGTGCTCGCCGCGGGTGCGATGCGACGCGATCTCGCCGCAGCGAGGCGGCGGCTCACGTGGCACGGCGCGCAAGCCTGGCAGCGGGCGCTCCTGACCGGCGCCGAGAGCGCCGCGGTCGGGTTCGGGGGGGCGGCGGTCGGCTGGCTCGTCGGGATCGTCGCCGGCGGGATCGTCGCGGCGGCGACCGGCGCCCCGGTGTGGGACGTTCTCGTGCAGAGCCTCCTCTCCCCGACGGGCCTCCTGCTCGGCCTCGGCACGGCGGTGGTCGCCGCCTGCGTGATCGCCGTCGCCGTCTCGGTCGAGGGCGGCGGCGGAAGGCGAATCTCGCCGATCGACGTTGCCGCGATCGCCGCTGCGCTGGCGGCGCTCGCCGTGCTCGCGAGCGGCGCCGTGCAGCCCGACGACCTCGCCTCGGGTGGGACCGCGGCGGCCGTGCTGCTCGTTCTGCCTGCTCTCGTCGCGTTCGCCGCGGCCGTCGCCGCCGCACGCCTCCTGCCGGCCCTCGGACGTTCCCTCGCGCGCGGAGGCGGAGCGCGGGGCGCACGACTGGCGGGCGTCTCACTCGCCCGGTCGCCCGGTGCGGCGGGGACCGCCGCCGCCTTCCTGGCGCTCGCGCTCGCGCTCGCGTTCCTCGCCGAGGCGTACCGCTCGACGCTTGCGACGGGCGAGCAGGACCAGGCGGCGTTCGCGGTGCCGACGGACGTCGTCGTGCGGGAGAACCTCAGCGCGCTCGTGCCCGTCCTCCAGGCGGCGCCCCTCGCCCGCTACCAGGCGATCCCGGGTGTCGAGACCGTGCGCCCGGTCGTCCGGCTCACCGCGAGCGCCGGACCGTCGGCGTCGGTCTCCGGCGTGACCGTGCTCGGGGTCTCTCCCGACGCGGTCGCCTCGATGCCGCTGTGGCGCTCGGACTGGGGCGTCGGCAAGAGCGGCGTCGTGCGGGCGATCGAGCCCGGCGGCTCGACAGAGCTTCGCGGCCCAGTCCTCGGGCGCAACCTCGTGCTGACCGTCGGCCCGGGCCTCGTCTCGTACAGCGCAGTCGTCGAGGGGCGCGACGGCGTGTTCCGGCGGGTCGACCTCGGCGACTCGGACGCTCACCGCCCGCTCGTCCTCCGCACCGCGGTGCCCAGGGCCTCCCGGGGGGGCCGGCTCGTCGAGCTCGTGCTCGTGCCGCCACGGATCATCGAGCGCGGCTCCGACGAGGGCACCGCGCTCCGCGGCGCGACGACGATCGGGATCCGCGGCGTGTCGCTCGACGGCTGGCTCGGCGCGGGTGGTGTGAACGCGGCGAGCGGGGCGGACGGGACGATCCGAGCGACCTACGCGATCACGCCCCAGCGCGCCGCGCTCGTGCGCCCCAGGCAGCCGACCGACGACGACCCCGCCCGCGTGGTCGTGACCCCGGCGCTCGGCGCGCTCGCCGGTGGCGTCGGCGGCACGCTCCCGCTCGTCATCGGCGGGGAGCACGTCGACGTCCGGGTCGCCGCGATCGCCGACCGGATCCCCGGGACGAACGGCGACGCGGTCCTCGGCGATCTGGGCGCCCTCTCCACGGCGGTGAACACCAGCGCCCCCGGCGCGGCGCCGGTGGGTGAGCTCTGGCTGGACGTCGCTCCCGGCTCCGACAGCCGCGTCGTCGCGTCCCTCGCGAAGCGGCCGTTCAACGCGCTCGAGACGCGCTCGCGCTCGGCGCTCGAGGCCGACGCCCGCCGCGATCCACTGGGGCACGGAACGCTCCTGGCGCTCGCTGCGGCGGCCGTCGCGGCGCTCGTGCTGGCCGTCTGGGGCCTCGTCCTCGCGATCCGGGCCGACCTCCGCGACGACCGCGGAGACCTCGTCGACCTCGAGGCCCAGGGGGCGACGCCACAGCTCCTGCGCCGCGTCGTCGCGACCCGCGCGGGAGTCGTCGCGGGGATGGGCGTGCTCGCGGGCGTCGTCGCCGGGATTCTGCTCGCCGTGCTCGTCACGCGCGTCGTCTCCGTGACCGCGCGCGCGGATCAGCCGCAGCCGCCGCTCGTCACGACCGTCGACCCGTTGATCCTCCTCGTCGGCGGCCTGGTGTTCGCCGTCGCCGCGACGGGTCTCGTGCTTCTCACGACGCGACGCGCGTTCGCCGACCCGCGCGGGCCCGGCCGGATCGGCGCGGAACAGTGAACGATCAACACGCGATCAGGATCCTCCGCGCGTTCCTGGGGCGCCGCGGAGGCCGGCTCCGCCGGCCGGGAGCGGCCGCCGGCCGGGGGCGCGCGTGAGCCTGGTCGATCTCCGCGACGTGTTCGTCGTCCACCCGTCCGAGGACGGCGGAGTGGCGGCGCTCCGGGGCATGACGCTCTCTGTCGACGAGGGCGAGATCTGCGTCGTCCTCGGCCCGAGCGGCGCCGGAAAGTCGACGCTCGTCCGCGTCGTCGCCGGCCTCCAGCGCCCGTCCGCCGGGCTCGCCCTGGTCGACGGCCTCGATCTCGGGGCGGCGCGCGCATCGGCGGTCGCCCGCCATCGCGCCCGCGTCGTCGGCTACGCCGACCAGCACTACTGGCGCGCGCTCTCCGCCGATCTCACCGCCGAGGAGCTCGTCGCGCTGCCGCTCGGACTGCGCGGCGTGTCACGCGAGGAGCGTGCCCGGCGAGCAGGCGAGTTACTCGAGCGCGTGGGCCTGCTCGACCGGGCGACCGCGCGGCCAGGCGAGCTCTCGGGCGGCGAGCAGCAGCGGATCGCCATCTGCGCCGCGCTGGCGCACCGACCGACGCTACTCGTCGCCGACGAGCCGACCGGCGAGCTCGACGAGGCGACCGCACACGGCGTGCTCGACCTGCTGCGAGAGCTCGCGCGGGATGCCGGTGCCGCGGCGCTCGTGGTCAGCCACGACCCGGAGTCCGCCGAGATCGCCGACCGCGTCGTGCAGGTGCGCGACGGCCGGGTCGGCGAGGAGCGCCTCGCCGACCGCCAGACGATCGTGATCGGCCGGGGCGGCTGGCTGCACGTTCCCGAGGAGTCGCTCCGTGAGGCCGGCATCGGGGACCGCGCCGTCGTCCATGTCCGTCCGGGTGCCGTCGAGCTGCGCCCGACGGATCATGATGCGCCGGCGTTCGTCCAGGAGCTCGAGGCGCCGCTCACCGCTGCCGGCGCGGTCGTCGAGGCCCGAGCGGTCAGCCGGAGATTCGGGACGGAGGTCGCGCTCGAGCACCTCGACGCGGTGTTCCGACCGGGGATGCTGACCGTCGTCACGGGCCCGTCGGGATCCGGGAAGTCGACGCTCCTCGCGCTCCTCGCCGGGCTCGACACCCCCGACGAGGGCGAGATCGTGATCGGCGACGTCGTGCTGTCGAAGCTCGACCGCGACGCCCGCGCGGCGTTTCGGCGAGAGGAGATCGGCGTCGTCGGTCAGGTGCCGGGGCTCTCGAGTGCGCTCACCGCCCGCGAGAACGTCGAGCTCTCGCTGGCGCTCCGCGGGCTGGAGGGCGTCGAGCTCCACGAGCGGACGATCGACTCGCTCGCGATCGTCGGCCTGGCCGACCACGCCGACCGCCCCGTCGCCCGGCTCTCGGCCGGGGAACGCGAGCGGGTCGCCCTCGCCCGCGCGATTGCCGCCCGCCCCTCGCTCCTCGTCGCCGACGAGCCGACCGCGCGGCTGGACAGCGTCACGACGCTCGCGATCGGCGGGCTGCTCGCCGACCTCGCGCGCGAGCACGGGACGACCGTCGTCTGCGCGACCCACGATCCGCTGGTCATCGCGCTCGCGGGATTCGAGCTCGAGCTGGGCGGGGCCGCAGCGGTACGATCGGGCTGATGGCGACCGTCACGGAGACGTTCCTCGTCTCGGGGATCCGCTGCGAGCGCTGTGTGCTGCGGCTCGCCAACGCCCTCGAGGACCAGCCGGGGCTGGACGCGGCGCACGCGAACCTGATGGGCGAAGTGACCCTCACCTGGGACGACGATCTGACGACCCGCGAGGCGCTCGGCAGCGTCCTTTCGAGCTCGGGTTTCCACGAGATGGTTGACCGGAAATTGGCGTGACGTCCGGGGGCGTCCCAGACCAAGCAGGGCGGCACGGTCGAGCCTGCGCCGCGTCTGGGACGCCATCCGGTTCGCGCTGATTTCCGGTCAACCATCGAGCGCCAGGCCGTCTGAGGCCCGCGGGAATAGCGCCGGCCGGAGCGCCGTTCATATTTCCGAACGTTGCTACGGTAGCCCGGTGGGTGAGCCGGACACGGCCGAGCCAGACGGGGCGCGCCGGGTCGCGAGCGAAGCCCGCGATCGGGTGCGGTTCGAGGAAGAGGCCCTCGCGCTCGCGGATCAGGTCTATCGAGTAGCCCGACGATTTGTCTCGACCCGCGAGGAAGCAGAGGATCTGGTCCAGGACACGTATGCAAGGGCGTTCCGCAGCTGGCAGTCCTACACACCGGGTACGAATCTCCGTGCCTGGCTCCTCCGCATCCTCACGAACCTCAACGTCGACCGCGGACGCCGGATCCAACGCCGACCCGACGAGACGCCGCTCGAGGAGAACGACTACTACCTCGCCAACAAGATGGTCGCCTCCGGCGGCGAGCAGGTGCTCGACCAGGACCGTGTCGTCGAGCGTCTCTCGCAGGATTCCATCGTGAACGCACTGGCCGACATCCCGCACGACTTCCGGGACGTCGTGGTGCTGGTGGACATCGGTGAGTTCAGCTACGCCGACGCCGCGCAGATCCTCGACATCCCGATCGGGACCGTCATGTCGAGGCTCCATCGCGGCCGGCGGCTGCTGAAGGCGCAACTCGCCGACGAGGCCGTCCAATGAGTCACGACGACTGCGGCAAGTGCGAGCAGCTGCTCCAGGGCTACCTGGACCGCGAGCTGACCACGGAGGAGGTCGTGGAGGCCGAAGAGCATCTGGACGGCTGCGACTACTGCCGCCGGCGCTACCGCTTCGAGGAGACGCTGCGCGTCTACGTGCGGACGACCGCGGCCGAGCGGATGCCACCGGGACTCATGGAGAAGCTCGCGCAGCTCCGCACGACCGACCCCGGCACCGCCCCGCTCTAGCGCTTCCGCGCCACCGCGCTCTCGAGATCGGCCGCGGTGAACGGGCCGGTCGGCCCGACGCCCGCGGCGTAGCGGTAGAGCGCGACCGAGAACACCGATCGCGCTGCGCTCCCGAGCACGCCCGCGACGACCGCGCCGAGGATCCCGACGACGACGCACACGACGGTCACTGCGGTCGAGCCGGAGGCGAGCCCGAGGAACACCAGCAGGACCGCCGGAACCGTGCCGAAGACGGCGAAGAGGATCCCGATCGACGCGGTGCCGACGAGCTGCTCGCCCCACTTCGCCCGGAAGAGCTCGGACGAGCGATCGAGCGCGGCGAGCGGCCCCAGCCCTTCGAGCGCGAGGATCGGGACGACGAGGAACGTCGCGAGGCTCCACGCGACGCCGGCCGCTCCCAGCAGCAGGCTCCCGAGGATCCCGGCCCGCTCCCGCAGGAGCTGCAACACGAGGTTGACCGTCGTGAGCACGAGAGCCCAGCCGGCGACCGGCCCGGTCAGGCGGGAGGCGACGGCCATCGCGCCGCGCACGGTCGCGTCATGCCCGTCGAGGACGTCGGCCGCCGCGGCGGCGAGCGCGACCGCGAAGTACGTCGCGACGAGCGTCGCCAGGTAGACGCCGATCGCCGTGAACACCGCGGCGAGCGCCTTCTCCTCGATCTCGTAGGCGATCGCCGCGGGGACGAGGAACGCGAGGGCGACCGCGCCCGACGCGATCCCGCCGAGCACGACGAGGGCGCTGAGCGAGCCGTCGCTCCAGACGACGCGGAGGCTCAGCTTCGCGAGATGCCAGCCCGCCCCCATCCGGCCCACGGCGCGACCGTACCAGCGAGGTCAGCCGTCCTCGTCGAGCGCAGCAAGGTCGGCCGGCGTGTCGACGTCGCCGGGCGCCCCGAGGTCGTCGCAGCGGACGAGGCGTGGCGCGACGACGCGCAGCCCCTCGTCCGGGACCTCAGCCCAGCCTGGCCGCGCCACGAGCAATGGGTGGCCGCGCACGCCGTCGTACGACGCGGCGACAACCTCGCCGCCCTCCTCGTACCAGCTCTCGATCACGCGGGCGATCGCGTCCGGCGAGAGCCGTGGCCCGTCGGCGAGCACGACCACGGCGGCGGCGACGTCGTCCTCGAGCGCAGCCAGGCCGCAGCGGAGCGACGCGCCCGGACCCATCTCCCACTCGGCACAGCGAACGAGCCGAGCCCGATCCTGCAACAGACCGTCCCGAAGTCGGTAGGCGCCCTCGACCACGACGATCTCGTCGACCGGGCTCGACTCGAGCCGCCGCAGGACCTCGGGCAGGAGCAGCTCCTGCTTCGGCGCCCCGAAGCGCGTGGCCGCCCCCGCAGCGAGCACGACCGCCGCGACGCGGCTCACGTCTCGGGCCCGACGGCGACCGAGTGGATCACCACCGGCTGGCGCGGCTGCTCGGTCGCCGGGTCGCCGAGCTTCCCGATGCGCTCGACGACGTCCAGGCCGCTCGTGACCGTGCCGACGACGGCGTACTCGGGCGGCAGCCCCGCGTCGGCGCCCGTGACGACGAAGAACTGGCTGCCGGCCGTCCCCGCCGGCTCGGCAGCGGTCTTGGCCATCGCGACGACGCCCTTGGTGTACGCGGCATCCGGAGCCGGCGTGTCCCGCGTCGAGTACCCCGGGCCGCCGCTGCCCGACTGGGTCGGGTCTCCGCCCTGGATCAGGAACCCAGGCACGATCCGGTGGAACTCGGTGTCGTCGAAGTAGCCGGCGCGCGCGAGCGAGACGAGCGATGCCGCAGTGTTCGGCGCGGAGTCGAGGTCGAGGGTGACCACGAAGGTGCCGCACGACGTGTCGAAGCCGAGCGTCCAGGTCTTCGACGGGTCGAGGTGCCCGGTCGGGGCGGCCTGGCCGCCGCCGTCGCGAGGGGCGGGCGCGTCGACGTCGTCGCAGCCCGGCGTCGTCTGCGAGTCGCCTCCACCACCACAGCCGGCCGCGACGAGCAAGAGGCCGACGAGGGCGGCGGCGGCGAGACGCATCGATCGAGGGTAGTCGACGTGTAGCGGATCGGCTCTGGTACTGCTTGCGGGATGCCGGTCACGCTCGAGGTCAACGGCGAGACGCACGTGCTCGACGTCTCGCCGACCCGTCGTCTGCTGAGCGTGCTGCGCGAGGACCTCGCGCTCACCGGCGCGAAGCTCGGGTGCGGCGAGGGCGCCTGCGGCGCGTGCGCGGTCCTCCTCGACGGCGTGCCCGTCGTCTCGTGCCTGCTGCCCGTGGGGGCGGCCGAGGGCCGTCCCGTGACGACGATCGAAGGGCTTTCCCGCTCGGCCACGCCCCTGCGCGACGCGTTCGTCGCCGAGGACGCCCTCCAGTGCGGGTTTTGCACGCCGGGGCAGATGATCTCCGCCAGCGCCCTCCTCGCCTCGACGCCCACGCCCTCCCGCGAGGAGATCCGGACGGCGCTCGCCGGCAACCTGTGCCGGTGCGGCGCGTACCCGAAGATCGAGCGTGCCGTCCTCCGGGCCTCCGGGCAGGAGGTCGCATGAGCCGTCCCGTATCAACCTCCGACGCCCGCGCGTTCCTGGGAGCCGACGCCGGCCAGGGGCGCGCGTGAGACCGCGGTTCGTCAAGTCGCAGCGCGAGATGGAAGGGCGCTTCGAGGACGTCTGGGTCCTCGTCGACGATGACGACGACCTCGAGACGTGGCCGGAGGACGCCGACCTCCAGATCGTCGGGCAGCCGGCGACGCGCCATGACGGACCGCTGCGGGCGAGCGGCGGGGCGCGCTACACCGTCGACGTCGCGCTCCCCGGCATGCTCCACGCGAAGGTCCTGCGCGCACCGGTCTCGCGGTGCCGCGTCCTTTCGATCGACCTCGACGCCGCGCGCCGAACGCCCGGCGTTCGGGCCGTGCTCGGCCCGGACGGGCCGTTCACGATGGGCGGTGACCCGCCGCTGACGGCCGAGCCGTCCTGGGCGGGCGAGCCCATCGCCGTCGTCGCGGCGGAGACACCGGAGACCGCGGAGGCCGCTCTCGTCGCGCTCGCGCTCGCGCTCGAGGAGCAGCCTCCGCTCCTCCTCGACGAGGGCCTGACGGAGCAGCGCTTCACCGAGGAGCCGCGCGAGGTCGTGCGCGGCGACCCCGATGCGGCCCTCGCGTCGGCCGACGCCCGCGTCGAGCTGACGTGCGAGACGCCAGCCCACGTGCAGACCCCGCTCGAGCCACACGCCGCTGTCGTTCGCTGGGAGGGAGACGGGCTCACGGCCTGGGTCTCCACCCAGGGCATGTTCGACGCGCGCCGCGAGCTCGCGCGCCGGTTCGAGCTCGTCCCCGAACGCGTGCGCGTGATCTCCGAGTTCATCGGGGGCGGCTTCGGCGGCAAGCAGGGCGCCGGCATCGAGGCTCTGCTCGCGGCGGAGCTCGCCCGCATGACCGACCGACCGGTGCGCCTCGCGCTCTCGCGCCACGAGGACCAGCTCGTCGGCGGACGCCGCGCGCGCACGCGCCAGACGGTCACGATCGGCGGCCGCCGTGACGGCACGCTCGCGGCGATCGAGCTCGCCGCCGTGGTCGAGATGGGAGCCGCTGGGTGGATCTTCCCCGTCGCGGAGCCGGCGCTCTCGCTCTACGCCTGCGAGAACGTGCGGGCGATGACGTTCCCGGTGCGGACGAGCATCCGC
>DASSVY010000313.1:0-3094 GCA_035705535.1 Gaiella sp.
CATCTCGGGATCGACCCCGTCTACTCACTGGTGCGAAGAGACGTCGCGGCACGGACGGGCCTGCAAGGCTCGATCCGCGACGGAGACTTCGTGTACTCGTGCGAGATGGCGCTGCTCGGACCGTTCGTGCACGTCCCGCACGTCCTCGCCCATCGCCGGCTGCTGCCTGTCAGCCGAATCGGAAGCTCGCGAAATTTTCTCCAACGCGAGCAGTCGATCGTGTCTGTCGCGCGCGCGTCACGCTGCTTGAACACGCGGTCACGCATTCGGGTGTGCAGCGCGCTCGTCGCGTTCACGACGCGAGAGCACATTCACGGCGTTCGGCGACGCATCCGCGCGATCAGAGACCGACTCGGCGATTAACGAGCCCACCACCGACGTCTAAGCCTTGAACGACACGAAAAGACACCGGCACAATTGGCGGCCGCGAGCGAAACGGCAGCCGGTCGACCGAGGGTGGAGCAACCACCTCGGCGTCTCTATGCTCTGACCATATGGCTGGGGAAGGCGCGCATGTGATGGGTCGCGTAACACGGGTCACGCGCCAAGCTGCGCAAGCCACCTACCGGACGGAGGCGACCGTCAAGGCTCAGCTCGCCATGCGGGAAAAATTGTTCCGCAAGGGTGCGTACATCTTCCTCGCCTGCATGCCGAAGAGCGGTTCCACGTTTCTCGCTCGCGCGATCGAGGACGTGACGGGGTTCCCGCACACACGGCTCTGCTACGCGCACGAGCGCAACGAGCAGGAGCTCTATCTCCCCAAGCTCGTCGAGACGTACACGAAGTCGATCGTCACCCAGCAACACATCAAGGCAACGGGACCGAACCTCGATCTGTTCGTGCGCTTCGGTATCCGCCCGGTGATCGTCACACGGAACCTGTTCGACGTGATCGTGAGCATCCGCGACTACCTGTGCCGCGAAGGGGTTTACGGATTTCCGTCGTTGTACGCGACGGATCATTTTCTGACAATTTCGGAAGAGGAGCAGTTCGACTTTCTGATCACTTTTGCAGCGCCGTGGTACTTCAACTTCTATGCGTCGTGGTACGACGCGGCACACGATGGTCGGATCGAGACCATGTGGCTGACATACGAGGAGTTAACAGCCGACTGGGCGGACGGCATCGAGCGTGTGCTCGCGTTCTACAGGCAACCGGTTCCTCATGACGCGATCGTCGCCGCGGTCCGTCGCATGCAGGGAGACCCGCAGAAATCGCGGCTCAACAAAGGCGTGGCCGGCCGGGGGATGGATCTTTTGAGCGCCGCTCAGCGCGAGCGTCTGGCCACGATGGCGGCGTTCTACCCGTGGGTCGACTTCGGTCCGATCGGCGTCTGACCGTCTGACGGTGTCTTCTCGCTCCCGCCGGGGGCCGGTGCGTCCCGCGACGGCGGCAGCCAAGACACCTCCGGCGTCCCACGGAGCAGGATCGAAGCGATCCGCTCGGCTGTTCGACCGTCCCAGAGAGGTGGTGCGGACGGACGGGCCGTGCCCCTCAGCACGAGGTCGGCGGCATGACGAATGGCGTCCGGATCGAGTCCGACCAGTGTGTTCGTCCCGTGCGTGATCGTGATCGGCCGCTCCGTGTTCTCGCGAAGCGTGAGACACGGAACGCCGAGGATGGTCGTCTCCTCCTGGATGCCGCCCGAGTCCGTGAGCACCAGGGACGCCTCCGCCTCGAGCAGGAGGAAGTCGAGATACCCCAGCGGCTCGACCAGACGCACCACCCGTGGATCGACGGCGATGCCGTTCTCCTCCATGCGTTTTCGCGTGCGCGGGTGAACCGGAAAGACCAGCGGCAACTCGCTCGCGATGTCGTGCAACGCCGACACGACCCCCGCAAGAGCCACCGGGGCGTCCACGAGCGCCGGCCGATGGAGCGTCACGAGGCCGAACCGACCTTCCAGGTCGAGTGCCCTCCGGATCTGAGAGGACCGCGCCTTCTCGAGGCTCGCGAGAAGGCTGTCGACCATGATGTTGCCCACGAGGAAGATCCGCGTGGGGTCGACTCCCTCGGCCAGCAGATTCTCGTTGGCGTCGATCGACGGCGTGAACAGCCAGGTGGCCAGGGCGTCGACGACCAACCGATTGACCTCCTCGGGCATCGAGCGGTCGAACGAGCGAAGGCCCGCCTCGACGTGCGCGACCGGGACGCCGCGTTTCACGGCCACGAGGGTGCAGGCCAGCGTCGAGTTCACGTCACCGACCGTCACGACCTGATCGGCCTGGTTCTCCTCCAACCACTGCTCGAACGTCGTCATGACCGTTGCCGTCTGCGACGCGTGCGTGCCCGACCCGACGCCCAGGTTGACGTCCGGCGCAGGGATATCGAGGTCGCGGAACAGCGCGTCGGACATGCTCGAGTCGTAGTGCTGCCCCGTGTGGACGAGGAGCGGCTGCGAGCCGCCTGCTTCGAGCGCTCGGAGGAGTGGCGCGACCTTCACGAAGTTCGGCCGCGCTCCTGCGATGACGACGGACCTCACGTGTGGCTGCGCCACCACTCGCGAGCGGTCAGGCCGACGAACGCCGCGTTGCCGATCAGATATCGGCGCCACATTCTGCGGGGCTCCTGGGCGAGCCGCCACGCCCACTCCAGGCCGATGCGTTGCACTCGATGGGGAGCTCTCCCGATCACGCCGGCGACGACGTCGAACGAGCCACCCACGCCCATCGCGAAAGGCACGCCCAGGCGCGGCACGTGCCGGCTCAGCCAGAGCTCCTTCCGCGGGCTCGGAATCCCGAGGAACAGGTAGTCGGGCGCCGCCTGGGCGATGGCACGGACGACCTCGTCGTCGTCGTCCCAGTACCCGTCCCGGTAGCCGGCGACCAGCAGCCCGGGGTGCCGGTCTCGAAATACCTGGACGACCTTCTCGACGACCTCCGGTCGAGCACCGAGGAAATAGACGGAGCGACCGTCCTCGGCGGCCGCCCCGACCAGGCATTCGAACAGGTCGATGCCCGCGATCCGGGCAGGCAAGGGAGCGCCCAGGAGCTTGCTCGCCCACACGACGGAGACCCCGTCGGCGTTGACGAGGTCGCAGGAACGGATGATGCCCTTGAGGGTCGGGTCACGGTCCGCTGCCACGATCTTCGCC
>DASSVY010000314.1:0-3671 GCA_035705535.1 Gaiella sp.
TGACCTTCTTGCCGAAGATCCACGGGCCGGTGTCGACCACGATGTAGCTGCTACCGGTGTCGAACGTCGCCTCGTCGATCTTGCCGATCGAGCCATCGCTCGCCTCGACCTCGTATCCGGTGACGTCGATGCCGGAGTCGACGACCAGCGTGTCACGGTAGGTCCACACGTCATTCGACACGAGTTCTCCTTTCCTCGCTCTCATTTCCATTTCGTCGCTCTCAGGTGGCTGATACCCGGCCGGCACGAACGAAAACCGCCGCGCCACGAGGTTTCTGCACGCGTTCGAGTGGGTACCGCGCAGGGATGACTCCCGCTCGGTACGAGACGGACGAGGCCGCGGGCGTGACGCCCCCGGCCGAGCACCCGCCGACCGACGAGGTCGAGGTCGCGCGAGGGAGGTTGGAGCAGACGCCGTTCGCGATGATCGGCTGGGTCGCGTTCGTGATCGCAGCGGTCGTCGTCCTCGCCCTGATCCTGGTGGTCGCCGCCTACCTCATCGCCTGAGAGGAGCAGGAGAGGTGTCCGAGGCGCTCCTCTTCCGGGAGCACGAGGTCGAGGAGCTGGACGACTGGGTCGGGTGTCTCGACAGGCTGGGCGACTCGACGCTCCTGTGGATCGACCTCGAGCGTGCCGACCCCGAGGACGTCGACCGGCTCGCGCGCGCGCTCGACCTCGACCCCGCGAGCGTCGATCGACTGGAAGGAGCCGATAGCTCGCCGAACTTGACCGACTTCGGGTCGTACCTCCACGTCACAGGGTGCGCTCCGCGCGGCGATCAGCACGAGCTCGAGCGCGTCGAGTGTCTCGTCTCGAAGACTTGGGTCGTGACAGTCCGCGACGGTCCGGTGAAGGTCGTGGACGAGCTCCGGGAACAGGCCGGGGGCGCGGGCGACGTCGGTCGACTCGACGGCCTCGACTTTCTTGCCGACCTGCTCACGTGGATCCTCGAGGGCTACCTCAGAGCGTTCGAGGCGATCGACATGGAACTCGAGGACCTCGATGGAGAGGCCATGCGGGGGCAGGCCTCACACGAGCGCTCGCTCTCGCGTCTCGTCGGGATCCGGGCGGAGATCGGGCAGCTGCGTCGGACACTCGTCGCACACCGAGGAGTCCTGCTCGCGCTCACACGCCCCGAGCTCGGCGGAATCTCGACGGCGGAGTCGGCAGAGCGGTTTCAGGCGCTGCTCGACCGGCTGGCCGAGGTCAACCAGGGGGCACAGAACAGCAGGGAGTCGGTCGTCGGGTCGTTCGACGTCTTGATGACCCAGGTCGCGCAGCGGACGAACGAGATCATGAAGACGCTCACCATCGTGTCCCTCCTGCTCCTGCCGGGGACGCTCATCGCGGGCGTGCTCGGGATGAACTTCAAGGTCGGGATCTTCGCGCACCCCGATTTCTTCTGGGTCGCGCTCGCCGTGATGCTCGCGGTCGCCCTGGCGACTCTCGTGGTGGTGCGGTCACGGCGCTGGATTTGAACATCGAGCGGCGCGCCGGCCGGGTCTACGATCGACGCTGATGTCGAACGGCTCCATGCGCCAGGGCTTTCCGAGGAACCGTGTGCTGGCGCGATACGCGTTCGCCGTGCTCGCCGCGCTCGCCGCCATCCTGGCGCAGGTCGCGCTGACGGAGGAATGGGAGGTCTCGGTCTACTCGGTCCTCGTCGGCGCCGTCGCGCTGGCCGTGTGGTACGGGGGCGTCGGGCCGGGGATCCTCGGCGTCGCGCTCGCCTGGGTGGGCGCTGCGATCTTCGTCGTTGCCGACAGCGAGTCGCTGGATATGAGCCGGCACGAGGCCTGGGTGCAATGGGGGGTCGGGCTCGCGGTCGCGCTCGTTGTGATCTGGGTGAGCCTCGTTCTCCGTCGCGCACGGCAACACGCCGTCCGCGCCGCCGACGTCGCCGAGGAGTCGGTCGCCGGGCTGGAGACGCTCCAGCGCTTCTCCTCGGCCCTCTCGGCCGCTGCGAGCGTGTCCGACGTCGTCACGACGCTCGTCGAGGAGGCGCCGGCGGTGGTCGGAGCGCCGGTCGCGCTCGGGTTCGTGGAGGAGGGCGACATCGTGATCGCCCATCCGGAGGGACTCCAGCTGGCCGAGTGGCAGGTGCTGCGCCTCACAGAGGGCCGCATGCTCCACCGGACCGCGCGCGAAGGGCGACTCCTCCGCGCGGCCGGGCGGAAGCAGCTCGAGGAGATGTTCCCCCAGACTGCGGCGCTCGCGCCGAACGCCGAGGCGGCAATCGCAGTGCCGCTTCGCGTCGAGGGACGGGTGATCGGCTCCATCGGGTTCGTGTTCGATCACGCGGAGGACGCGCACGACGACGCCGGTGCACTTGCGGTCGTCGTCGCGGGGCTCGGCGGTCAGGCGCTCGAGCGCGCACGGCTCTACGAGCGCGAGCTCGAGTCGCGCCGAGGCCTCGACCGGATCCTGCGCGTGGCGCCGCGGTTCTTTGCGGGTAGCGAGTCCGTCGTCACCGATGCGATCTGCCGCGAGGCGCGCCTCGTCTTCGGCTCGGACCTCGCGATGCTGTGGCGCGTAGAGGGGGAATCGTTGACGCTTGCGGCGTTCGACCCCGAGGTCAGCCCCCTCCGCGAGGGGCTCCGGTCCGACCTCGACGACTTCCCGCGGCTTCGCGACGCCGTGCATGCGCTGAACGTCTCGTTCGTCGACGACGTCAGCGAGGAGGCGCTCGGCGAGGGATTGGCCCGCGTGAGGAGGATGGGGCTCCGGTCCTCGCTCCGCGTGCCGGTCGTGATCGCAGGCGACGTGGAGCTCGTCCTGATCGTCTCCTGGCTGACGATGGTCTCACGCCCGGACTCGTCGACGCTCGTCCTCGTACGGCGCTTCGCCGACCAGGCGGGCCTCGCGCTCGAGCAGGTGGAGCGCCGGCGGGCCGAGGCGGAGGCGGCCCGTCGCGCCGCCGAGGCGCGGAAGCTCTACGAGATGACCGCCGCGCTCGCGCACGCCGCGACACCGGCCGAGGTCGGCGCCGTGTGTATCGAGCACAGCCGCGCCGCCGTCGGCGCAGTGGGCGGGTTCGTCGCGCGGGCTCCCACCGAGGGGGATGCGCTCACGCTCGTGGCGACCGGCGGCGACCTCGGCGCCGTCGAGCTCGGCTCGCTGACCCTCGCGTCCGACGTGGCCGTTGCCCATGCGATCCGCACCGGTGCGTCCGTGTGGGAGCCCGGGCACGACGGCTCGGGTCCCCATGACGCCGGTGCCGAGTCGTCCGTCGCGCTGCCGCTCGTCTCGGGACAGCGAGTCCTCGGCGCGGTGCAGCTCGTTTTCCGCGGCCGGTTAGAGCCGACGTCCGACGTGCGAGACCGGCTCGAAGCCGTCGTGGCGCAGTGCGGTCTCGCACTCGAGCGGAGCCTCCTGCTCGACTCCGAGCTCCGTCTGCGCCGCGCGTCAGAGCGCCTCCAGAGCATCACGACCGAGCTGTCGAACGCCCTGACGCGCGCGGACGTCGCCGAGGTGCTGCTCGCCCACGTCGACGAAGCGGTCGGCACAGAGTGCGCCGTCATCGTCTCGCTGGGCGAGGGGCTCGGACCGACGGAGATCCTCGGGTGGAACGGCTTCGACGAAGACGACGCCGAGCGCTGGCTCGACGCGCGAACGGACTCGACGACACCGCAGGGGCAGGCGATCCGCCGCCTTGCGCCATACCATTTCGA
>DASSVY010000315.1:0-3255 GCA_035705535.1 Gaiella sp.
TCCCGGGTCGGCCGGTTTCGTCGCGACTCCGACTGCAAAGAGCGTCAGGAGCGCCGCGACGAGGTCCGTGCCGGAGTGCGCCGCGTCCGCGAGGAGCCCGAGGCTGCCAGCGGCGAGCCCCGTGACGAGCTTGATCGCGATGAGGCAGACCGCGGCGACGACCGACGCGAGCGCGGTGCGGCGGAGCGGCGACACGCCGGGAAGGCTATTCCCCACGGTGGGCGGCGTCCGTCGCCGCCCTCGTCACTCGCCCGGTGGCGTCGCGGTGCCGCGGCGGCGTGCCGCCACGATCCCGACCGCGATCAAGAGGCCGCCGGCGACCTCGAGCCAGCCGAGCGACTCCGAGAGCACCACGACGGCGATCGCGGCCGCGACGAACGGCTGCAGGTTCGCCGCGAGCGTCGCGCGGGCCGGGCCGATCCGGTCGAGCGACCGGAACCACATGACGTTCGTCGCGACGAGCGGGCCGAGCGTCGCGAAGAGGAGGAGCGCCCAGACCTCCCAACCGAGGCTCCAGTCCTGGCTCTCGAGCTGCGGCAAGGCGGTCAGGGTGAGCGGCACGGACGTCGCCGTGAGGACGATGGACGAGATCCGCGAGGCCGAGTAGCGGCGCATCAGCGGCGTGATGAGCATCGAATAGGCGGCCCAGCTCGTCGCCGTGAGCAGGCCGAGGAGCACGCCGACAAAGCTGCCCGAGACCTGGTCGCCCGCGCCGATCGCGACGAGCGCGACGCCTGCGAAGGAGAGCAGCGCGCCCGACCAGAAGCGTCCGGAGAGGGTCTCCGTGCGGAGGAGCACGCCGGCGATCGCCGCGAAGATCGGCGTCGCCCCGAGCAACAGGGCCAGCACCGAGGCGGTCGACTCGTGGAGGGCGTAGACGAAGCCCAGCTGGTTGACGTAGAGCACGAGCGCGGCGGCGAGGACGAGCGGAAGATCGCGGTGGGCGATCCGCAGCGAGCGCTCGACGGCGAGGGTCATCGCGCAGAAGATGCCGGAGGCGAGCGCATAGCGGACGCTCCCGTAGGCGAGCGGCTGGAGCCCGTGCGTGAGGATGTACCGGCTCACGGTGAGGTTGAGCGACCAGAGCCCGATCGTCGCGAGCAGCATCAGCTCGAGCGTCGTCGGCCGTCGCATCGCGCCGACGGTAGTTGGTTGAGTGGAAATGGGCGTGACATCCGGTTCGCGCTGATTTCCGGTCAACCGGCTCCGTTAAGGTGGCGGCCGATGCCCGAGCCGACGATCGACGACGTCGACGCCCTCGTCGGGCCCGCGACGCCCCAGTTCGCCTTCCAGATCCGCGCGCGGGTCCGGGAGCTGGTCGCGGATCTGCCCGAGGAAGACCCCGTGCGCGCCTACGCGGAGTCGAAGGCCGAGCTCCTGGAGCGGCTCGGCTACGCGTCGACGAAGGCCGAGAACTCGGAGCCCGAGTCGCGCGAGCGCATCGGCTGGGAGGGGATCCCGTCGTCGGCGCCCGCGTCCGCTCCGCTGCCGCGCCCCGAGCCTTGAGCGCCGGCCGAACGGTCCTCGTCACCGGCGGGTCGCGCGGGATCGGGAAGGCGATCGCGCTGCGGCTCGCGCGCGAGGGCGCGGCACGGGTCGCGATCGGCTACTTCCGCTCCGACGCGGCGGCGGAGGAGACGGCCGACGAGCTTCGCGCGCTCGGCGCCGAGCCGGTGCTCATCCGCGGGAACGTCACGTCGGCCCGGGTGGGCGAGCAGGTCGAGGCGCTCGGGCCCATCGACGTGCTCGTGCACAACGCCGCGACGGGTGTGATCAGGCCGGCGCTCGAGACCGAGGACAAGCATTGGGACTGGACGCTGAACGCCAACTCGCGCGCGCTTCTCTCCCTGACGCGCATCGCGGCGCCGGCGATGACGCGGGGCTCGTCGATCGTCGCGATCTCGAGCCTCGGCTCGGTCCGCGTCCTCGAGAACTACACGCTCGTCGGCGTCTCGAAGGCGGCGCTGGAGGCGCTCGTGCGCTACCTCGCGGTCGAGCTCGCGCCGCGTGGGATCCGCGTGAACGCGGTCTCGGCCGGAGTCGTCGAGACGGGCGCGCTCGAGCACTTCCCGAACCGAGAGGAGATGCTCGCCTCCGGCGCCGCGAATCCGGCTGGGCAGCTCGTCACGCCGGAGGACATCGCCGGCGTCGTCTCTTTTCTCGCCTCGGTAGACGCCGAGATGATCCGCGGCCAGGTCGTCGTGATCGACGGCGGCTGGTCGCTCCCGGCGGGCTGACGCGTTTTCGTGCCGGCCGAGGGAACGCCGCTGCCGCTCGTCCTCGACTGGGACGGCACCGTCACGGAGGTCGACACGCTCCACATGGTCAACGACCGGTTCGGCGACCCCGAGGTGTTCGGGACGCTCGAGAACGAGCTCGGGCGGCGGCTGACGCTCGACGAGGTGATCGCGCGCGAGATCGCGACCGTCACCGCGCCGCTCGCCGAGGTCGTCGGCTACCTCGTCGAGCACGTCCGTGTGCGCCGCGGCTTCGAGGAGCTCGTCGCGGAGCGCGACCCGCTGATCGTCTCGGCGGGCTTTCACGAGCTGATCGACCCGATTCTCGAACGGGAGGGCGTCCGGGCCCGCGTCGTCGCGAACACCGTCACCGCAGACATCGGGGGCTGGCGCGCGGCGTTCCGCGATCGTCCCGTCTGCGACGTGTGCGGGGAGCGCTGCAAGCGCGGTGCGGTCGTGGGGCTCGGCCCGTTCGTCTACGTCGGCGACGGGATCTCGGACCGCTGCGTCTCGCTCGCGGCCGAGCGGCGGTTCGCGCGGCGAACCCTGGCCGTCTGGCTCGAGGAGCAGGGCGCGGCCTACGAGCCGTTCGGCGACCTGCACGACGTCGCCACGGCGCTCGGGCCGCTCGGACCGAGGTAAGGAGCCGGCGACGGTCGAGGGGGATGACCGCCGCCGACCCGACACAGCATAAGGCGGTTCCGCCCGTTCCGCGAGATGATTTGATTCCAGATGGGCGTGACGTCCGGGGGCGTCCCAGACCAAGCCGGGCGGCGCGATCGTCCACGGCGCATACCGGGGGTACGTGTCGTGGACGAGCGTGCCCGATCCGGCGCAGTGTCTGGGGCGTCATCCGGTTCGCGCCTATCTGGGATCAATCATCGTGGGGCGCAATCGGTCGACTAGCATCGGACCGTGACGGTTCGCCGCGCGACGGACGCCGACCTCACGATCCTCGACGAGCTCGGGCGTGCGTTCGAGCGCGAGACGCCGCCGCCTCCGTACGTCGAGGCCGACG
>DASSVY010000316.1:0-6826 GCA_035705535.1 Gaiella sp.
GAGCTCGAGGACCTCGGGTCGCGGCACGGCCCCGGTCAGCGGGAGGCGTGCAGGCAAGTCCGCCCCGCCGAAGCCGGCGGGCAGCCGGGTGCGGGGGGTCGCAGCAGGCACCGCTGCGAGTGTACGAGCCGGTCCGGCGGAGCCGATGAGCCTTGACGCCTCCGGTGCGCTCAGCGGCGTCAGGCGGGGCGGAGCCGGGCTCCGCCCCGCGGGAGCCCGCCGCCCGGTGGCGTCAAGAGTCCTGGAACCAGAAGAAGCCGACTGCGCCGGGCCCGGCGTGCGCGCCGACGACGGCCCCGAGGAGCTGGACGAGGTCGACGGTCGCCTTCGGTCGCGTCTTCGCGACGAGGTCGGTGAGGACGTCGATCCACTCGGGAGCGTTTGCGTGGGCGATCGCCGTGTGCAGGCCCTCCCGGTCGTCGGTGTCCTCCGTGAAGAGGCGCGCGAACTCCTCGAGCGCCTTCTGCCGTCCCCGTACCCGGCCGACGGGCTCGACCACGCCGTGGCGGAGCTCGAGGATCGGCTTGACGTTCAGGAGCGAGCCGGCGAGCGCCTGGGCCTTGCCGATGCGCCCGCCCTTCTGCAGGTACTCCAACGTCGCGGTCGTGAAGACGACCCGGTTCGATCCCTCGAAGCGCGCGACGAGCGCCTCCACCTCCTCGTCGGTCGTCCCTCCTGCGAGCCTGCGGTCGATCGCCTCCGCGAGGAGCCCACAGGCAAGTGATGCCGTGCCCGTGTCGACGACGCGCACGAGTCCGCCGCCGAGCTCCTCCGCCGCGCGCCGGGCGGACTCGTAGGTCCCGGAGAGCTTCGCCGAGAGGTGCAGCGACCAGATTCGCTCGTACCCGGCGTCGCGCAGCTCCCGATAGCAGGCGAGGAAGTCCTCGGGCGTGGGCTGTGACGTCGTCGGCAGCGTCGTCGAGGAGATCAGCCGCTCGTAGAACTCCGCAGGGGCGATGTCGACGTGGTCGCGCAGCGGCACGCCGTCGAAGAGGACGTACAGCGGCACGATCCGCATATTGCCGTGGCGCTCGTGGGCGTCGAGGAAGTCCGAGGTCGAGTCGAGCACGATCGCCGTGCTCTCGCGCGTGCGCTCCACGCGAGGACACTAACCGGCGTCGCGGGGGGCCGAGGCGGCGTGGATCGCGGACGCCAGCGACTCGATGGGCCCGCCCTTCTCGACGAGGCCGACCGCGCCGGCGCGAAGGACCTCGTCGCGTTCCTCCGGGGTCGCCTCGGCCGTGAGGCACACGACTGCGGCGCCGGACGACGCGATCACGGCCCGCGTGGCCGCGGCGCCGTCGATTCCGGGCAGCCGGTAGTCCATCAGCACGACGTCAGCGCCCAGCCGAGTAGCTGCGTCGGCGGCCTCGTCCCCCGAGCCGACCGCGCCGACGACCTCCAGCTCGGGCTGCAGGCCGAGCAACAGCTCGAGCGAGGAGCGGTAGACCTCGTTGTCCTCGACGAGAAGGAGGCGGACGGCCACGGCTACTCGGCGGAGAGGAGCAGCGGATAGTGCGGCTGCCCGCCCCACTGGACGTCGAGCTCGAGGCCGCCGGCCCGGTCGGCGTACCACGCGGTGATCTCCTCGGCCTCGGGCGCTCCGTCGCCCCTGAGCACCTGGACGAAGGAGTGGCCGTCGGCCGCGAAGCGCTCGACGAGCGCGTCCAGGACCGTCCAGATGTCGGCGCCGGTCGCGAACGCGCTCCCGCCGACGAGCGCGAGGAACTCGCCCTCCGTCACGGCAACGCCGTCGACCGTCGCGCTGCGCGACGCGCGTGTGATCTCCGCCGCGTCGATGCCGGCGAGCGCACGATGCATCGCGGTCTCGTTCGCGTCGACGTCGGCTTCCGGGTCGAACGTGAGCGCGGCGGCGATGCCTTCCGGGATCGAGGTCGTCGCCAGGACCCGGACCTCCTTCGTCGACTCCTCCGCCGCTCGGCCCGCCGCGAGCCGGACGTTGGGGTCGTTCGGCAGCACGATCACCTGCTCCGCGTTCACCGCCGTGATCGCCTCGAGCAGCTGGCCGACCGACGGGTTCGCGGTCGCGCCCCCGTCGACGACGATCTGTGCACCTTCGGCGCGAAGGATCTCGCGGTTGCCGGCACCCTGGGCAACCGCCACGAGCGCGCTCATCGCCGGCGGCGCCGTCGCCGCCGCCCGGAGCTGCGCGAGCCACCGCTCTCGCTCGGCGGTCTGGCTGTGCATGTCCGAGACCTCGATGCGCGCGGGGTCGACGACGCCAACCGCACGGCCGAGCCCGAGCACGTGCTCCGGCGCGTCGGTGTGGACGTGGACCTTGGCCACCGAGGGGTCGCCGGTCACGAGGAGGGAGTCACCGAGAGGCTCGAGCGTCGCGTGGAGAGCGTCGAGGTCGAGCCCCTCGCCCTCGACGACGAAGGTCGTGCAGTAGCGATGGATCGACTCCTCCTGGTGGATCGACTCGTCCGTCAGCTCCCCGACCACGTCGGGCACAGCGGGGAGCGGTTCCCCGGTCAGCTCGTGCAGCACTCCACGCGCGAGCTCGACGAGCCCCACCCCGCCCGCGTCGACGACCCCTGCATCGCGGAGCGTGTCGAGCAGCTCCGGTGTGCGGGCGACCGCGTCGTCTCCGCGCGCGACTGCGCGCCTGAGCGCTTCCGGGAACGACGACCCGGACGTCTCGGGTCGCTCGGCCTCCTCCGCCATCTCGCGGACGACGGTCAGCATCGTCCCCTCCACGGGATGCGTCACGGCCTCGTATGCCGCCGTCGTTCCGGCCCGGAGCGCCTCTGCGAGCCGCGGCCCGTCGAGCACACCGTCGCGCGCGAGGACCGGGGCCATGCCCCGCACGACCGTCGAGAGGATCACGCCCGAGTTGCCCTTCGCCTCCATCGTCGCAGCGCGCTGGACTTCGGAGGCGACCTCCTCGGCAGTCGCGGCCCCCGATCGCTCGAGCGCCTCGACGATCCCGCGCACGGTCAGCGTGAGGTTCGTGCCGGTGTCGCCGTCCGGGACGGGATAGACGTTGAGCGCGTTGATCCGCCGCCGGTGCCGCTCGAGGTTCTCCAGAGCGGCGCGCGCGAGTCGCGTCGTGCGCTCGAGGTCCACGGGCGCGAGTCTACGCCGCGGGACGCCGGTACTCAGCCGACGGCCGGGCGCGTCAGACGGCCTTGGTGACCTTGCCGGCCTTGAGGCAGCGGGTGCACACGTAGTCGCGGGTCGGCTTGCCGTCGAGCACGAGCCTCACGCGCTGGAGGTTCGGCTCGAAGCGCCGCTTCGTGGCGACCATCGAGTGCGAGCGGGAGTTCCCCGTCTTCGGCTTCTTCCCGCAGATGACGCAGACCCTGGACATGCGGCCGACGATCCTAGCAGCCGACGCCCGCCCTACCTCGCGGCGGCCGCGCGGAGGTTCGCGAAGAGGTCGGCCATCTCGAGGGCGGTGCGAACGGCCTCCGCGCCCTTCTCGAGCCGTGGCGCCGCCTGGTCGGGCCGGTCCAGCGTGAGGACGCCGAACGAGACCGGTACGCCGGTCTCGATGCCCGCGAGCTGGAGCCCGGACGCCGCCTCGCTCGCGACGTAGTCGAAGTGCGGAGTGTCGCCGCGGATGACGCATCCGAGCGCGACGATGCACGCGAAGCGACGGGTCTTGGCGAGCGCCATCGCGGCGAGCGGGAGCTCGAACGCGCCGGGGACCGGCATCACGGTGATCGACTCGCGCTCCACGCCGCTCGCCTCGAGCTCGTCGAGCGCGGACGCGAGCAATCCTCCCGTGACCTCGCCGTTGAAGCGACTGACGACGATCCCGACCGCGCGGCGCACTCCACGCGATGCGCCCTCGAGGACGGCATACCCGGGTGGGACGACGAGCTCCCCGGGTGCGTGCTCGCCGGTCGCCTCCACCAGCGTCGGGCTCACCTCGTCGGGCTCCTCTGCCGGCGCGACCTCCGCCGCAGGCTGCTCGTCGGCGGCGGAAGGCTCGTCCGCGTCCGGCGCGAGCTCGGGTGGCACGACCGGGCCTGGCTCGTCGACCGCGAGGTCGTCGCCGTCGAAGGCAGTCGCGCGACCAGGATCCTCGGGCGGGTCCTCGAGCTGGGCTCTCGGCCAGCCGCCGAGGACGTTCTCGCTCGCACGCTCGAGGTCGTCGCCCTCCGGGGCGCGCTGCTCGTCGTCCCGCTCAGGCCCGTCGCTCGGGTTCATCGCCACCGTCCTCAGGATTCGTCGTGGCCGTAACGCTCGCCCTGGTGGTGGAGCTTGCGGCCGATCGTGTGCCCCAGCTTGTCGCGCTTCGTCTCGAGATACTCGCGGTTGTCGTCGTTCGGCTCGACCTCGATCGGCTCCTGCGAGACGACGTCGAGACCGAACCCGCTGATGCCCGAGATCTTCTTCGGGTTGTTCGTCAACACGCGGATCGTGGTGAGTCCGAGGTCGGCGAGGATCTGCGACCCGATCCCGTACTCGCGCGCGTCGGCCTTGAAGCCGAGCTCGATGTTCGCCTCGACCGTGTCCCTCCCCTGCTCCTGGAGCTCGTAGGCGCGCAGCTTGTTGAGCAGTCCGATGCCGCGTCCCTCCTGCGCGAGGTAGAGGAGCACTCCCTCGCCCTCCTGCTCGATCCGCGCGAGCGCCTGGTCGAGCTGCTCGCCGCAGTCGCAGCGCCGCGAGTGGAAGACGTCGCCCGTCAGGCACTCCGAGTGGACGCGGACGAGGATGTCCTCCTTCCCTTCGACGTCGCCCTTCACGAGCGCCACGTGCTGCTTGCCGGTCAGCGTCTCGCGGTACGCGACCGCCTGGAAGTCGCCGTAGTCGGTCGGGAGCCGCACGGAGACCACGCGCTCGACGAGCTTCTCTGTGCGCCGCCGGTACTCGATGAGGTCGGCGACCGTGACCAGCTTGAGCCCGTGCCGCTCGCAGAACTCGACGAGATCCGGAACGCGGGCCATCGTCCCGTCGTCCTTCATGATCTCGCAGACGACGCCGGCCGGAGCCAGACCTGCCAGGCGCGCGAGATCGACGGCCGCCTCGGTCTGACCCGAGCGCTTCAGCACGCCGCCGGCTCGGGCGCGCAGCGGGAAGATGTGGCCCGGCTGGACGAGGTCGCGAGGGATCGAGGTCGGGTCGACCGCGACCTGGATCGTCCGTGCGCGGTCGGCGGCGGAGATCCCCGTCGAGACCCCGTCGCGCGCCTCGATCGACACGGTGAACGCCGTCCCGAACTGCGCCTCGTTCTGGTCGGTCATCTGCCGGAGGCCGAGCTCCTCGCAACGCTCGGGCGTAAGGCAGAGGCAGATCAGCCCGCGCCCGTAGGTCGCCATGAAGTTCACGGCGTCCGGTGTCACGAACTGCGCTGCGATCGTGAGGTCGCCTTCGTTCTCGCGGTCGACGTCGTCGGCGACGACGACGAACCGGCCTGCCCGGATCTCCTCGATCGCCTCCTCGATCGAGGCGAACGGGCTCGTCTCAGGCTTCGTCGTCGTGCTCACCCCGCCCATCGTAGCCCCGCTCACCGGCGGTTCAGCAGCCTCTCGACGTACTTCGCGAGGACGTCGACCTCCAGGTTCACGGGCGTCCCGGGCCGGAGCGCGCCGAGCGTCGTCGCCTCGAGCGTGTGGGGGACGAGCGCGATCGAGAACGTCTCGCCGTCGAGACCGGCCACCGTCAGCGAGACGCCGTCGACGGTGACCGAGCCCTTCTCCGCGCAGTACCGGAGGATGCTCTCGGCGGCGCCGATCGTGAGCCGGGCGCCGTCGCCCTCGTCCTCCAGCGAGGCGACCGTGCCGAGATCGTCGACATGCCCCTGAACGATGTGCCCTCCGAGCGGCTCGCCCGCCCTGAGCGCCGGCTCGACGTTCACCCGGTCACCGGGCGCCAGCCGGGCGAGCGTCGTGCGCGCAAGCGTCTCTGGGACCGCGTGGAACCTGATCGCGCCGTCGACGACGGCCTCGGCCGTGAGGCACACGCCCGCGACGGAGACCGAGTCCCCCACAGCGAGCCCCGTCGACGTCTGCGGCGCCTCGACGCGCAGGGTCAAACCGTCGTCGTCGCCCTCGACGCCGAGGACGCGACCCACCTCACGCACGATCCCCGTGAACACGTGTCGAGGCTACCCGCCGACCGGGCCCTACACGTCGCGCAGACGCCAGCCCAGGAGCACGTCGGCGTCGACGCGCTCGAGCTCGGGCTCGCCCAGGTCGAGCGGCTCGGCGAGCCGCCCCGTCATCGGCGGCCCCTCGCCGGCGACGACGGGCGCGACGAACACGAGCAACCGGTCGACCAGGCCCGCCGCGAGAAAGGACGTCGCGATGGTCGGGCCGCCCTCCAGCAGGAGCGACTGGACGCCTTCGACGGCGAGCACCTCGAGCTCCTCGTGCAGCGGTCCGGGTCGGAGCTCCAGCTCGGAGCCATCCGGAAGCGGCCCTCGACCGAAGGCCAGCCGCCGCGGCTGCCGCAGGACCGGGGCGTCGCGCACGTCGAGTCGCGGTGCGTCGGCACGGACCGTGCCCATCCCGACGCCGACCGCGTCGACCGCCGCGCGCAGCTCGTGGACGCGGCGGCGAGCCTCCTCGCCGCTCACCCAGCGGCGACCGGGCACCGCAACACGCCCGTCGAGGGTGACCGCGAGCTTGAGGATCACGTACGGCCTGCGCTCCGTCGCCCACGTGCGCCAGGCCTCGTTCTGGCGGCGCGCCCCGGGCAGGTCGCGCAGCTCGACGTCGACGCCCGCCGCGCGCAGCCGCTCCGCGCCGCCCCCGGCCTCCGCGCTCGGATCCGCACAGCCTGCGACGACGCGTGCGATACCCGCGGCGAGGATCCTGTCGACGCACGGCGGCGTCCGCCCCTGATGGGCGCA